>NZ_JBSFWT010000014.1:0-116047 GCF_053594975.1 Streptomyces sp. NPDC002537 | reverse complement strand
AGCGCACCCGGCTTGAAGACCTGCGCGTGGACTCCGTGGAGTTCTCCGGGTGCGAGCTGACCTCACTCCGCTGGAGCGGGGGCAAGCTGTCCCGCCTGACCCCATGCGACTCTTCGCCGCCGTGACCCCGCCGCCGGAGGTCGTCGCGGAACTCGCGGCCGCCGTCACGCCCCTGCGCTCCCTCCCCGGTGCCGGGCGGCTGCGCTGGACCGAGCCCGGCACCTGGCACTTCACCCTCGCCTTCCTCGGCGAGGTGGACGAGGCCCTGCTGCCGGAGCTCACCGAACGGCTGGCCCGCGCCGCGCGCCGGCACCCCCCGCACGAGCTGCGGTTCGCCGGGGGCGGCCGGTTCGGCGACCGCATCCTGTGGGTGGGCGCCGACGGCGAACGCACGGTCCTGCGCGACCTCGCGCGCTCCGCCGCCGCCGGGGCCCGCCGGGCCGGGGTCGCGGTGGACAGCACCCACGACTTCCACGCCCACCTCACCCTCGCCCGCGCCACGGGCCCGGTGAACCTGCGGCCGTACGCGGACGGCCTCGCGGACTTCACGGGCACGCCGTGGACCGTGGACCGCCTGGAACTCGTCCGCAGCCGCCTCCCGTCCTCCGGCCTCCCGGGCGAACGCCCGCGCTACGAGACGCTGGCCGCGTGGGCCCTGGGGCACTGACCGCCCCCACCCGGCGGTTACGCTCGTGGGGTGGACCCGAAGACCAGGAACCGGATCATGACCGGGGTGCTTGCCGTGATGCTTGTTGTTGTTGCCGTGGTGTCTGCGGTGCGGTAGTTCTTCGGCTTCCCCGTCTGTTGCCGCCTGCGGCGGGCGGCCTCAAACGCCGGCCGGGCTGGTTTTGGCTTGTCGCCGTTGTGATGGTGCGGGTCGGTTTGCCGCCTGCGGCGGGGGCTCCCTGCGGTCGCGTCCTCAATCGCCGGACGGGCTGGTTTTTGGCTCGTCGCCGTTGCGACGGTGCGGGTTGGTTACGCCGCTCGCCGTTGTCGGGTGCGGGGCCGGGACGCTCCGGGGTAGTACGGGACTGCTTCGCTTTACGTCCCGCACCACCCCTGCGCGTCCCGGCCCCTCGCGTCACCCCATCTCCAGCCCTTGGGGGTCCCCCCGGACGGAGTCTGGGGGAGTTTGAGGACAGCGCGCGAAGCGTGCTTGGGGGTCTGGGGGTCTCCCCCAGTTTCGGGAAGGGGCGGGGCTGGGGAAGAAAACCCACCGGCCCGCAGCCGGGCGGGGGTCGCGGGGCGGAGCCCCGGCCGCGGCGGAGCCGCATATCGACACAGCCGGGAAGGGGCGGGGCCGGGGGAAATCGCCCGCCAGCCGCGGTCAGGGGGCCGTTCGCCGCCCGCCCGGCGCGAGGGCACCGCAGCCGGGCCCAGGCCCACGACGGCGGTTTTTCGCCGTCCTCGGCGGTAGCCGAAACGGATGCGAGGGGCGCGCCCTCGTGACTGCCGGGCGCCGAAACCCCCGCAGCCGCGGCCGAAACCGCTGCCCCCGGGTAACCCATGAGGCCACATGACCCATGGCGCAAAAGCGACCACTGTGCTTTCGGACACCCCTGTTCATGATCGTCATCCTGATTCACTTGCGCGCCGGACCCCGAGACGGGACACGGAGAGGATCCGGGATGACGACCGCAACGCCGCCCGCAGGGCAAGGGCAGACGCAGGCGCACGCACAGCTCAGCCTGGGGGTCGCCGCCGCGCGGAACCTGGCGACGACCACCAAGTCCGTGCCCCAGATGCAGGGCATCAGCTCCCGCTGGCTCCTCCGGATGCTGCCCTGGGTGGAGGTCAAGGGCGGCACGTACCGGGTCAACCGGCGGCTCGTCGTCACGGTCGGGGACGGCCGGGTCACGTTCGTCCAGGACGGGTCGGCGGTCCGTGTCGTGCCCGCCGAGCTCGGGGAGCTGCCGCTGCTGCGCGGCTTCGGCGACCAGGACGTGCTGCGGGCGCTCGCCGACCGGTTCGAGCAGCGGGAGTACGCGCCCGGCCAGGTGATCGCCGAGGAGGGGCGGCCCGCCGACCGCGTCCTGCTCGTCGCGCACGGCAAGGTCGAGAAGACCCGCGCCGACAGGTACGGCGAGCAGGCCCGGCGCGGTGTGGTCACCGACGGCGGTTTCCTCGGCGGCCGGGTCGCCGGGGGCGAGCCCGGCGCCTGGGAGTGCACCGCGCGGGCGCTGACCTCCTGCGTCGTCCTGGCGCTGCCGCGCACCGCGTACGAGGAGATCGCCGGGCGGAGCGAGGCCCTGCGCGCCCACGTCCGCCACCGGCTCGCCGAGGAGGGGCGGCCGCGGAACAGGCGCGGTGAGGCCGACATCGCGCTCGCCTCCGGGCACACGGGCGAGCCGGAGATCCCCGGCACCTTCGTGGACTACGAACTCCGGCCGCGCGAGTACGAGTTGAGCGTAGCCCAGACCGTCCTGCGGGTGCACAGCCGGGTCGCCGACCTCTACAACGACCCGATGGACCAGATCGAGCAGCAGCTCCGGCTGACCGTCGAGGCCCTGCGCGAGCGCCAGGAGCACGAGCTCGTCAACAACCCCGAGTTCGGCCTGCTGCACAACGCCGACTACAGCCAGCGGATCTCGACCCACTCCGGCCCGCCCACCCCGGACGACATGGACGAGCTGCTGAGCATGCGCCGCGGGACCAAGGCGTTCCTCGCCCACCCGCGTGCCATCACCGCCTTCGGCCGCGAGTGCACCAAGCGTGGCATCACCTTCGGCGAGACGGAGTTCGACGGCCGCAGTGTGCCGTCCTGGCGCGGCGTGCCCCTGCTGCCGTGCGGGAAGATCCCGGTCTCCGAGGCGGGCACCTCCGCCGTCCTCGCGCTGCGCACCGGTGAGGCGGAGCAGGGCGTGGTCGGCCTGCGCCAGACCGGCATACCCGACGAGTACGAGCCCGGCCTCAACGTCCGGTTCATGGGCATCAACGAGCAGGCGATCATCTCCTACCTGGTGAGCACCTACTACTCGGCCGCCGTCCTCGTTCCCGACGCGCTCGGGGTCCTGGAGAACGTCGAGGTGTTCCGCGCCTCCGGCGCCTGAGGAGAGACCTCGTGTCACTGCTGTCCCGCATGACCGCGCCCGCGGCCACCGACGACATGGCGCGGTCGGTGGCCGGGCTGCTGGCCCGGCCCCGCGCCGCGACCACGCTGCCCGGCCTGTCCGGCCGCGTCCCCGCCGGGCCCACGGGGCTGGGCACCTCCGCCCTCCGGATCGCGCCCCGTGCGCCCGAAGCACGCCGCGAACCCCGGGAGACCCCGGACGCCTTCCCGGACCTCTACTGCCCGCCGGCCCTACGCGACGACCCTGCCCTCGCCCGCGAGGTCAACGACCGGCTCGTCGACTGGGCCGAGGAGGTGGGCATCTACCCCGGCCGGCTCGACCGCGTCCGCGCCACCGACTTCGGCCGTCTGATGACGCTCGCCCACCCCGGCACGGCCGACCCCGAGCGCCTTCTCGCCGCCGCCCGGTGCGCGCTCGCCGAGTGGGCCACCGACGACCACTACTGCGACGACGAGACGATGGGGGCCGGTCCGGCGCTGCTCGGTTCCCACCTGGGACTCGCGTACACCTCGGCCGACCCCTCCCACCCGCCGGCCCGCTACGCGCGCCCGGTCGCCGAGGGGCTGGACGCCGACCCCGTACGGGTCGCCCTGCGCGACGCCTTCGCACGCCTCGCGCCGTACGCCGACGCGACCCAGGCCGCCCGGCTGCGCCACGAGATCACCGTCCTCTTCGTCGGGTACGGGCAGGAGGGCTCCTGGCGGAGCACCGGCCGGATGCCCGCCGTCTGGGAGTACCTGGCCCACCGGCAGGTCAACAGCTTCATGCCCTGCATCGCGCTGATCGACGTCGTCGAGGGCTACCGGCTGTCCCCCGAGGAGTACGCGGACCCGCGCGTGCGGCGCGCCGTGACCATGGCCGGTACGGCCGCCACGCTCGTCAACGACCTCTACTCCATGGCCAAGGAACAGGACTCCGGCGGTGTGGAGTTCAGCCTCCCCACGGTGATCGCCGCCGAGGAGCGGTGCTCGCTGCGGGAAGCGGTCGAGCGCAGCGTGGCCGTCCACGACGAGCTGGTGCGCACCTTCGAGCACGAGGCCGCCGCCCTCGTCCCGGCCGGCTCCCCGGCGCTCGTCCGCTTCCTCGCCGGGGTGTGGGCCTGGCTCGGTGGCAACCGCGAGTGGCACGCGGGCAGCGCCCGTTACGCCTAGGCCCGGTCCCGCCCGGCCTCTCTTTTTCGCACATCTGTAAGGAGCATTCCCCCGATGACCACCACCCCCGAGGTCGTCCTGCGCACCGCGTACCAGCAGGCGGTCGCCGACTACTGGAACAACGAGAAGGACCCGGTGAACCTGCGGCTGGGCGAGGTCGACGACCTCTACCACCACCACTACGGGCTCGGCGACTACGACCCCTCCGTGCTGGAGGGGCCGGCGGACACCCGGGACGCGCGCATCGTCGAGGAGCTCCACCGCCTGGAGTCGGCCCAGGCCGACGTCCTTCTCGACCACCTCGGCCCCGTCGCCCCCGGTCAGCGGCTGCTCGACGCGGGCTGCGGCCGGGGCGGCAGCAGCATCATGGCCAACGCCCGCTTCGGCTGCCAGGTCGACGGCGTCTCCATCTCCGAGGCGCAGGTCGACTTCGCCAACGCCGAGGCCCGCAGGCGCGGCGTGGACGGCAAGGTGCGCTACCACTTCCGCAACATGCTGGACACCGGCTTCCCGGCCGGCGCCTTCCAGGGCATCTGGAACAACGAGTCCACCATGTACGTGGACCTGGGCGAGCTCTTCGCCGAGCACGCCCGGCAGCTCGCCCGCGGTGGCCGTTACGTCGTCATCACCGGCTGTTCCAACGATGTGACCGGTGGCCGCTCCAAGGCGGTCAGTGCCATCGACGAGCACTACACCTGCAACATTCACCCGCGCAGCGCCTACTTCAAGGCCATGGCGGCCAATGGCCTCGTCCCCATCAACGTCGTCGACCTCACCCCCGCGGCCATCCCCTACTGGGAGCTCCGGGCCAAGTCCTCGCTCGCCACGGGCGTCGAGGACCCCTTCCTCACGGCGTACAAGGAAGGCAGCTTCCACTATCTGCTGATAGCGGCCGACCGGATCTGACCGGATCCGACACCGTCGGCCGCACCGAGCCGGGGTCCGGGGGGTGGAGCCCCCGGACCCCTCAGTACCGGGGCGTCACCAGGCGAAGGCCTCCGGCGACGGACCCGGGCCGGGGAAGATGGCGTCCAGTTCGGCCAGCAGCTCCTCCGGCAGCTTCAGTTCCACCGCGCGCAGCGCGGACGAGAGCTGGTCCGCCGTCCGCGGCCCGACGATGGGGCCGGTCACGCCGGGCCGGGTGAGAAGCCAGGCGAGGGCCACCTCGCCGGGGGCGAGCCCGTGCTTGTCGAGCAGGTCCTCGTACGCCTGCACCTGCTCCCGCACCTTCGTGTTGGCGAGCGCGTCCGCCGACCGGCCCGAGGTGGTGCCGGAGCGGATGACGCCGCCGAGGAGGCCGCCGGCCAGCGGCGACCAGGGGATGACGCCGAGCCCGTACGCCTCGGCGGCCGGGACGACCTCCATCTCGGCGCGCCGCTCGGCGAGGTTGTACAGGCACTGCTCGCTGACCAGCCCCAGCGAGTTGCGCCGCCGGGCCGCCTCGTTGGCCTGGGCGATGTGCCACCCGGCGTGGTTGGAGGAGCCCGCGTAGAGGATCTTGCCCTGCTGGACGAGGACGTCGACGGCTTGCCAGATCTCGTCCCACGGCGTGCCGCGGTCGACGTGGTGGAACTGGTAGAGGTCGATGTGGTCCGTCTGCAGCCGCTTGAGGCTGGCGTCGACGGCGCGGCGGATGTTGAGGGCGGACAGATGGTCCCGGTTGGGCCAGACGGGACCGTCGGGGCCCATGTGACCGAACACCTTGGTGGCGAGGACGACCTTGTCGCGCCGCTCGCCGCCCTTGGCGAACCAGCTGCCGATGATCTCCTCGGTGCGGCCCTTGTTCTCGCCGAACCCGTAGACGTTGGCGGTGTCGAAGAGGTTGATGCCCGCGTCGAGCGCGGCGTCCATGATGGTGTGACTGTCGGCCTCGTCCGTGCGGGGCCCGAAGTTCATCGTCCCGAGGACGATCCGGCCGACCTTGAGCCCTGTGCGTCCGAGCTGCGTGTACTCCATGGCCGCTAGCCAACGCCCTGGAGCGCACTCCAATCAAGACCCACCCTCTTGACGGTGCGTCAGAGTCGCGGTCAGTGCCGCGGGAGCCCGTAGGGGTCCCCGACCTCCCATGCCTGGTACATGGCGTCGGCGAAGGCCGCGGCGATGCGGTGTTCCCCGGACGGGCTGGGGTGCGTGCCGTCGTACGTGTCGCGGTCCATCTCCCAGCCGGGCGGCTGGGAGGCGAGGAGCAGGGGCGAGCCGGGGGTGTCGAGGTCGGCGACCGCCTTGCCGAGCAGCTCGTTGAAGCGCTCGACCTGGCCGGCGAAGGCGGGGTCCCCGGCCGCGCGGACGTTGGGGATGACCGGCAGCAGGACGGCCCGCACGCGGGGGTTGGCCTCCCGGGCCGCGGCGAGGAAGCCGCGGACGTTGACGGCGGTCTGCTCGGCGTCGGTGTAGAAGCCGAGGTCGATGAGCCCGAGGGAGACCAGCAGGGTGTCGGCCCGCCCGGCCCGTACGGCGTCCCCGATCAGCGGCGCCATGTGCAGCCAGCCCTCGCCCCAGCCCGCGAGGTGCGCCCGCGCGCGCTCGGGGAAGTCCGGGTCGGCGTAGTCGAGCGAGCCGGGGGAGTCGGTGGCGGGGTCGTGGAGGTGACGGCGGGGCCCGACGATCTTGTACGGGCCGCCGTGATGGGCGTTGAGGTGCTGCCACATGCGGTAGCGCCAGGTGAAGTCGCCGGCGCTGCCGATGGTCATCGAGTCGCCGACAAACATGATGCGCATGGGGCCATCATCGCGGACGGCGGTGGCCCGGGCGGGCGCGGGGGCGAGTGTTCCCGGTGGTCCGGAAGGCGGGTTGGCCGAAACTTTGCCCTGGGGGAGCCGCATCTTCTGGTGCCCGTGTGTCTGGTGGGGTCTGCGTGGACTGAGTTGGTCCCTTTGTCGTCACCCGCGCGAGGCCGGGCCCGCACCCCCTCGATCGCAGGCCGCGGCGCGCCGGCCGCTTCCGCATCGAAGGAATCCCCCGGTGGTCGCCGAGGGAATGCGAAATGGGAAAGGCTGCCCGAATGTTCGCGAGACGTGCGGATCGCCGCCGTCAAACGCGCCGCGCGTGTGGTGTGTGCCACAGGCGCGTTTTCTTGCCGGGATGTGAACGCCGAAACAAGATGATCCCGCCGCCGAGAAATTCCCCCGGTAACCAATCGGGAGGGCGTCGCGGCGGCTCGTCCGGATTACCTTGAAGGAGGTGCATCGAAATGGTGAAGATCTCGGTGAAGAAGGTCGAGGCTCCCGCCGGGGGTTCGAAGATCTCTTCCGTTATCACCTGCGGCTGACGCCCGCACGCCGGGGGCGCCCGGCCGCTTCGGCGGCCAGGCGCCCCCCGCGCCCAGGAAACCAGAAAGGCTTTTCTCGTCATGACCGTTGTGCCCACGACCGACCGGACGGGCCTCTCTGCCGCGCAGGCCCGCGTCGAATATCCGCGACTGCGTCACTGCACCTTCAAGTGGGAATCCGACGACGCCCCCATGCTGATGATCGTCGGCAAGGAGTACTTCGAACTCACGGAGGAGTTCGGCAGCCGGGAGCAGTTCCTCGGCATCAAGCGGTACTTCGACGGCCGACACTCCATCGCCCGGATCGTCGAGCGCACCGGGGTCGACGAGGCGTCCGTGCGCCAGATCGCCGAGACCTTCGACGAACTGGGGCTGCTCCACCGGCCCGAGCCGCTGGCCTGCGTGCCGGGCCCGGCGTTCGTGGAGCAGATCGAGGCCAGTTGCGACATGTGGGGCAGGCAGATCGGCTTCCACAACCTCTTCGCGGGCCTGGAGAGCGGCGAACTGCGCGGCGAGGTCTTCATGGGAATGATCCTGGAGACCTATCACTATGTGAAGTCCGCACCGAAGCACATCGCCACGGCCATTGCCCACTGCACCGACGACCGGCTGATACCGCTGCTCTCCCGGTATTTCACCGAGGAGTACAACCACGCGGGAATGCTGCTGCAGTCGCTCAAGAAAATGGGCCTGCCCAAGGAGCACATCCTCGATGCGCACCCCGTCATCGGCACCTGGTCGCTCATCAACAACCTCTGCGAAATAGCCCGGCAGGACACCCTTTCCTATATCGCCTGCACCACGCTGTTCGAGGCCCGTGCCGACGATTTCGAGGAGGGCGCCGAGAGCCTGCGCAAGGCCGCCCGTACCGCGGGATATCCCGAGGCCTGCGCGGAGCCGCTGATCACGCATATGCGGATCGATGTGGAGGCAGGGCACGCCGGGCTCCTCGACGAGGCCGTCGACATTCTCGGCGACGTACCCGCCGACCGGGCGCACCGGGCCGTGAACAATCTGCACGACCTCAAGCACTCGTACGACCAGTTCCACGATGGGATCGTCCAGTACTACTCGGACATCGCCAACTACATCCCGCGCATCAAGGTCGACTACTTCCACCTCTGACGCCTCCGAGGCCGCTGACACTTCTGATGACGACCGACGCCACCACGGCATCCATGAACGCGGACGGCGCCGCTGTCCCGCTCCGGCGGGACAGGGCGTTCGTCCGCTTCTGGGCGGCCCAGACCAGCAGCCAGCTCGGCGACGAGGTGCACACCGTCGCCCTTCCCCTCGTGGTCTATTCGGTGACCGGCTCCGCCGCGGCCATGTCGCTGATCTTCGGCCTGTCCATGGCGCCGCACATCGTGGCCGGGATCCTCGGCGGCGCCGTGACCGACCGGCAGGGCCCGTACCGCCTCCTCGTCACGACGTCCCTCCTGGCGGGCACCCTCATGGCCGTACTCGCCGTGCTCATCGCCACCGGCACCGCCGGGGTGCCGGTCATCGGCGTCATCACGGTCGTGACGGCCGGTGCCGCCTCCGTACTGCTCTCCTCGTACGAGGCGGCCGTCCCCCGGCTGCTTCCGGCGGCCCGGCTGCTGGAGGCGAATTCCCGCCTGGAGACCACCCGCACCCTGTGCGCGGTCACCGGCCCGGCCCTCGCCGGGGTCCTGGTCGGCTTCGGCAACGGCGGCCCGGCGATCGGCCTCAACGCCCTCAGCTTCTTCGCGGCCGCGCTCCTCGTCCTCCCGATGCGGAAGCTGAGGGGCGAACCCGCCGCCGCCCCGGCGCCGGTGCGACAGCTCCGGGCGGACGTCGTGCACGGCCTCCGGCAGGCGTGGCACCTGCGGCCCGTCCGGCTCGGCATCCTCCTGAGCACCGGCTCCAACCTGTGCACCGGCTCCCTGGACATCTACGCGATCTACTCCCTCCGGCACGGCCTGCACACCTCCGCGCACGCCGTCGGCCTGATCCTGACCGGTTCGAGCCTCTTCGCCCTGGCGGCCGCCGCGGTCCTGCCCCGGCTGGGCCAACGCCTGGGCCACGCCCCGGGGATGGCGCTCGGCCTGGCCGGCCTGGCGGCGGCCTGCGCCCTGATGGCCTTCCCCGGCCACGCCGTGGTCGTCGCCCTGGCCCTCATGGCCAGCACCTGCGGCGCGGTGATCTTCAACGTCCAGTGGCGGGCCATGCGACAGCAGGTCGCCGGCCCCGGCCTCGCCGGGCGGATCTCGGGCATCTGCCGCGGCATCGCCTACGGCGGCGTGGCGATCGGCGCCTGGACCGGCGGCCTCCTCACCACCCTCTCGGGCGGCGGCAGCCGCACCTACCTCCTCTGCGGGACGGCCCTTGTGACGGCCCTGTCCCTGGTGTCCCTGACGCTGCTGCGGCGGGCGCTACGTCCTTAGCAACCGGGAGACAGCAGCGTGGCAAATCGCTCGTTGCCCGGGCGGGCGTCCCGCGGCCCCACCCTGGCCGTCCACTGCCGGCACGTCGCCGCCACGAAAGGGTCTCTCCGGCCAGCAGGGCCCGGTCGGCACCGCTCAACTCCGGCCAACGGTCGGCGAGGAGCGGGACGGCGGCGGTCGGGGCGCGCAGCGCTTGCGCCTCGCGCAGGACGTCCGCGACGAGCGGCAGATCGGCGGACCCGGGGGACAGGTCGGCGTGCCGCCCCTCCACCCCCACGAACCCGACCACGTCCCAGCCGTCCGCCTCCACCCGCCACAGGAACCGCGGCCCGACGGCGCCGGGGACGACGCCGCCCAGGGCCGCTTCCCGCGCCTGCCCGGTCTGTCCCCATGTGTCGCCCACCGGTACCCCCTTGACGAAGACCGGCCCGGAGGCCGTGTCCAGCGCCGCGGCGAACCGACAGGTGATCCCGTACGGAATATCCCGGACGGCCCGCACGCCCCCACTCCGCCGCACCACCGCGGCGCGTACCCCTTCGGGAAGCCCGGCCCATTCGACCCGCATGCGCGTCATGGCCTTCTTTCCGGCCACTGGACGGCGCGCCGCGCGGCCTTGGCGTCGGCGGCGAGGAGGTTGAGCCGCTCCACCGGGTCGGCGGGTCGGACGGTGCAGGACTTCCAGGTGTGGCCATTGGGGTGCTGGATGCGGATCATTCCGTCGCGGTCCACAGCCGTTACGCGCCCGGCGCCACCGGCGACGGTGTCGACGACGAACGTCCCGACAACCGGGGCAATTTGATGGACTGGGTGTGGACGCTCGCTTTCCGTATCGAGGGTCTGGCGGGACCTGATGTCGATGCCGTGCGCTGTGACCCACAGGAACGTCGGATGACTGTCGTTCTGCGGAGGGTCGAAGGGGCTTCTCGGCGCCGGGGGCGCTGTGGGCGGCACTGGGGGAGTCCATGTCGCCGGGGCGGTGGGCGAGACCCGCCCCCTTTCAACGGGCGCGAACAGCGCTCTCACCCAGCCGAACCAACGGGCGATAGGGTTACGCATCGTCGATCTGCTTCCTTCAGGTTGGCCGCTCCCCGGGGCCGTGTGCGCGGCTGCCGGGGTCTCTTGTGTCGTGCCTGCATCAGTCAACGGCACAGGAAGTGCGGGAACTTGCACGCCGTTTGCACACAGTTCGTGCGGCAAAGCGAACGGCCTGCGACCATGGGCGGAAGGTCGCCTCCGCAGGGAAGATTGATCACATGGGCACTCCACCTCCGGCCCCGGGCGTGAATGTCGTGGTGCTGCGCAAGGCCCGTGGCTGGTCCCAGGCCAAGTTGGCCAAGCGCGCGGTGGTCTCCGTCTCGCTGCTCAGCAAGATCGAGGTCGGGGACCGGGCCTTGACGCCCGCCGTGGCGACGGCCCTCGGCCGGGCGATGGGTCTGTCCATGGCCGAAGTTCTCGGCCGGGCTCCTGTGGCGCATGACGCCGAGACGCTCCTGGCGGAGCTGCGTTCGGCCATGCGGGACTACGACCTTCCCGGCGGGCGGCCGGTGGAGGAGGAGCGGATCGCCGCTGGTCTCGCCATCGCGGGACGGTGCCGGGACAGCGTGGACGTCGCGAGTCTGCTCAAGCTGCTGCCCGGCTTGCTCAGGGACTCCACCACCCATGCCCACACGGCCAATACCGCTGAGAGCTGGGCCGCGCTCGCGGAGGTCTACAGCGCCGCGTACTGGCTCGCGGCCCGGCACCGCTGGATGGACCTGGCGGAGTTGGCCGTGGCACGGCAGGGGTGGGCCGCCGGGCAGAAGCCGAATCCTCTTGCGGAGGCCATCGCCGTACGGGACCGGGCCGGGACGTATCTGAACTTCGGGGACTGTGAGACGGGGCTGGTCCTGATCGACCGCGCGATCGCCGTCGCGCAGGCTTCCCTCGGCGGGACGGAACGGGACGTCGCCGTCGGCATTCTCAACCTGCGCGGCATGACCCTGGCAGGCCGGCTGGAGGACAAGCGGGAGGCCGTCAGGGAAGCCGGACGGCATATCCGTTCGGCGCTGTCCGCATCTGAACACTTCACGGCGGACCTTGATATCCATGGCCTGACCTTCGGGCCGCAGAACACCCTGACGCACAGGCTTGCCACGAACGTGGACCTGGGCAAGCCCCGCGAGGCCCTGACGCTCACGGACAACCTGGCCGCCGCGCTGGAGGGGCTTCCCGCGACACGTGTGGCACCGACGCACATCAACGTCGCGCGTGCGCAACTCGATGTGGGCGACCGCGACGGCGCGTTGGAGAACCTCGGCATCGCGTGGAGCGCGGCCCCGCAGATGGCCCGCATCCACCCCATGGGGCAAGAGGTGTTCCGCGTGCTCGCCACGCTGCACCGACGCAGCAACCCTCAGCTGCTCAAGCTCTCGAAACTCTCGGGGATCGCTCTCTGAGCCCGTCCCGGACGTTCCGCGTACTGCGGGTACTTGTCCCGCAGGAGGTCGACCGGGGTGCGCCGTTGTGCGGGGTCCGTCCAGATGGCGGCCCGGCCGTCCGCCCGTGCCCACCACAGGGTGGTCCAGTCGGCCGCGTAGTGGTCGACCAGGACGGAGACCCGGGGGTTTTCCCGGATGTTGTGCAGGCGGCGCAGGTTCTGCGTGGTCTTCGGCTTGTGGTCGACGGCGAAGTACAGGAGGTTCTCGCCCAAGGCGAAGACGATGGGCACCACGTGCGGCCGTCCCGTTGCGTCGGCCGTGGCGAGCCGGGCGACCGGTGATTCCTGGAAGCGTTTCCGGGCCTCGGCGGAAGCGAGCTGCATGGGCCGACCGTACCCGGGCGGGCCGAACTACGGCCCGCCCGGGTACGGGACACGGTCGGATCAGAGCCGCTCGATCACATGGTCGATGCAGACGGTCAGCGCCTCGACGTCCGTCGGCTCGATCGCCGGGAACATCGCCACGCGCAGCTGGTTGCGGCCCAGCTTGCGGTACGGCTCGGTGTCGACGATGCCGTTGGCGCGGAGGGTGGCGGCGACGGCGGCCGCGTCGACGTCGTCGGAGAAGTCGATCGTGCCGATGACCTGCGACCGCTTGGCCGGGTCGGTGACGAAGGGCGACGCGTACGGGGACTTCTCCGCCCAGGTGTAGAGGCGGGAGGACGAGTCGGCGGTGCGGGCGACCGCCCAGTCCAGGCCGCCCTGGCCGTTGAGCCACTCCAGCTGCTCGTTGAGCAGGAAGAGGGTGGAGAGGGCGGGGGTGTTGTACGTCTGGTTCTTCAGCGAGTTGTCGATCGCGGTCGGCAGCGAGAAGAACTCGGGCACGTGCCGCCCGGACGCGTGGACGCGCGCGGCGCGCTCCAGGGCCGCCGGGGAGAACGCGGCCAGCCACAGGCCGCCGTCGGACGCGAAGGACTTCTGCGGGGCGAAGTAGTAGACGTCGCTCTGGGAGATGTCCACGGGCAGCCCGCCCGCGCCCGAGGTCGCGTCCACCAGGACGAGCGCACCCGCGTCGGCCCCCTCGACACGCCGGACCGGCGCGGCGACACCGGTCGAGGTCTCGTTGTGGGTGAAGGCGTAGACGTCGACGCCCGCCTCCGCCCGCGGCTCCGGGTGCGTCCCCGGCTCGGAGGAGATCACCGTGGGCTCCTGCAGCCACGGCGCCAGCCGCGCCGCCTTCGCGAACTTCGAGGAGAACTCGCCGAAGGAGAGATGCTGCGACTTGGACTCGATCAGCCCGTACGTCGCGATGTCCCAGAACGCGGTCGAGCCGCCGTTGCCGAGGATCACCTCGTAGCCCTCGGGCAGCGAGAAGAGATCACGGACGCCGTCGCGCACCTTGCCGACCAGCTTCTTGACCGGGGCCTGGCGGTGGGACGTGCCGAGCAGTGAGGTTCCGGTGGCAGCCAGGGCGCCGAGCGCCTCCGTACGCACCTTGGACGGGCCCGCGCCGAAGCGACCATCGGCGGGCTTGATGTCAGCGGGGATCTGGATATCAGCCACGGCTTGAGCCTAGTGCCCTGCCGGGCGGGGGTCTCCCCTGGTCCATCGGGTGAGACGGGTGCGTCCGCCGTTGCCGCCTGCGGCGGGGGCGGCCTGCGGCCGCGTCCTCAATCGCCGGACGGGCTGGTTTTGGCTTGTCGCCGTTGCGACGGTGCGGGTTGGCTGCGCCGCTCGCCGTTGTGATGGTGCTGGGCCGTCGCGGCTGCGGTGGGTGGCCTCAATCGCCGGACGGGCTGGTTGTGGGCTCGTCCGCCGTTGCCCTGGTGCGGGGCCGTGCCACCCCTGCGTGTCCCGGCCCCTCGCGTCTCGGGGTGCGCAATTCAGCCCGTCCGGCGTTTGAGGACAGCGCGCGAAGCGTGCTTCGGGGTCCGGGGCGCAGCCCCGGTCAAAAGAACCCGCAGCCAGAGGTCCGGTATCTGCCCGTCCGGCACCAGGACACGGCACGCTGTGTGGCATGAGCGATACGCGGGACATCGAGCAGGCCCTGCGAGCCGTGGTGCGCGGCGGCGTGGCCTTCGACGCCGGGAGTCGTGCCCTCGTGACCATGGACGCCTCGAACTACCGCCGGGTCCCGCTCGGCGTCGTCGCCCCGCGCGACGCCGAGGACGTCGAGGCCGCGCTCGCGGTCTGCCGGGAGCACGGCGTCCCGGTGGTGCCGCGGGGCGGTGGTACGTCGATCGCCGGGCAGGCCACCGGCACGGGCGTGGTGCTGGACTTCACCCGGCACATGGCCGCGATCGCCGGGATCGACCCGGAGGCCCGAACGGCCGTGGTACAGCCGGGAGTCGTCCTCGACACGCTGCGCGCGGCGGCGGGCGCGCACGGTCTGACGTTCGGCCCCGACCCCTCGACGCACGCCCGCTGCACGCTCGGCGGGATGATCGGCAACAACGCGTGCGGCGCGCACTCCGTCGCCTGGGGCACCACGGCCGACAACGTATGCGATCTACGGGTCCTCACCTACGGGGGCGAGCGCGCCCGGCTCGGACAGGGCCTCGACGGACTGCCGCCACGACTGGCCGCCGGGCTCCGGACGTTCACCGACGAGCGGTTGGCGTCGCTGCGCACCGGCTTCCCGGAGCTGCCCCGCCGCATCTCGGGCTACGCGCTCGACGCGCTGCTCCCCGAGAAGCGCGTCGACGTCGCCCGCGCCTTCACCGGCAGCGAGGGCACGCTCGGGGTGCTGACGGAGGCGACCGTACGGCTGGTGGCGGCGCCGCGCGCCCGCGCCCTGGCGGTACTGGGGTACGGGCACGAGAGCGACGCGGCGGACGCGGCCCATCTCCTGCTCCCGTACGGGCCGTTGACGATCGAGGGCATGGCCGCCGACCTCGTCGGTGACGCGCCGGGCCTCCCTGAGGGTGCGGCCTGGCTGTTCGTCGAGACGGGCGGGGACTCCCCGGCGGAGGCGGCCGCCCGCGCCGAGGAGATCGTCCGGGCGTCCGCCGCCGGAACGACCGGCCACGCGGTGCTCACCGAACCGGCGGCGCGGCGCGCCCTGTGGCGCGTACGGGACGACGCGGCCGGCACGGCCACCCGTATGCCGGACGGCACCGAGGCCTGGCCCGGCTGGGAGGACTGCGCGGTGCCGCCCGCCCGGCTCGGCGCGTACCTCCGTGAATTCCGCGCCCTGTTGGGGCGCCACGGGCTGCGCGGCGCCCCGTACGGGCACTTCGGTGACGGCTGCGTCCATGTCCGCATCGACTTCGACCTGATCAGTGCGGACGGCGTGCGGCGCTTCCGTGACTTCTCCGGCGAGCTGGCGGACCTGGTCGTGGCCCACGGCGGCTCCCTGTCCGGCGAGCACGGCGACGGCCAGGCGCGGGCCGAACTCCTGCCGAGGATGTACGGGCCCGAGCTGGTGCGGTCCTTCGAACGCTTCAAGGACCTCTGGGACCCCGCGCACGGCCTCAACCCCGGCATCCTCGCCCGCCCTGCCCGCCTGGACGAGAACCTCCGCTTCGCGCCCCTCCCCAAGCACCCGGTGCCGGTCGAGTTCAGCTATCCGGGTGACGGCGGCGACTTCACGGCGGCGGTCCGGCGCTGCGTCGGCGTCGCCAAGTGCCGCGAGACGACGGCCTCCGGCGGTGCGGGGGTGATGTGCCCCTCGTACCGGGCGACCGGCGAGGAACAGCACTCCACACGCGGGCGCGCACGTCTGCTGCACGAGATGCTGGCGGGGGAGGTGGTACGCGACGGGTGGCGCTCGGAGGAGGTCCGGGACGCTCTCGACCTCTGCCTCTCCTGCAAGGGCTGCCGCAGCGATTGCCCTGTGGGCGTGGACATGGCCACCTACAAGGCCGAATTCCTCCATCACCACTACGCGGGGCGCTTGCGCCCCGCTGGTCATTACTCGATGGGGTGGCTGCCGGTGTGGCTGCGGCTGGTGTCTTTCCTCCGGGCGGGTCCCGCCTTCAACGCGGTGGCGCGGGGCCCGCTGGGCGGGCCGGCGAAGCGGGTGGCCGGCGTCGCGCCGGAACGTTCGCTGCCGGTGTTGCCGGCTGAGCCGTTCTTTCCCCAATCCCGCCCCTTCCCGAAACTGGGGGAGACCCCCAGACCCCCAAAGCGGCTCCGCCGCTTGTCCTCAAACTCCCCCAGACTCCGTCCGGGGGGACCCCCAAGGGCTGAATTGCACCCCCTGGGGGTCTGGGGGCTTGCCCCCAGTTCGGGAAGGGGCGGGATTGGGGAAGAGCCCGCCGCAGGCGCGGACCGGCCCGCAGCCGAAGGTCCGACCTCCGCCCGTCCGGCGCAAGGACCCCGCAGGCGCGAAACCACTCTCTGGCCCGACACCTTCACCAACCACCTCGCCCCGCACATCGCCCACGCCGCCGTATCCGTACTGGACGCCGCCGGGATCCACATCACGCTCCCCCCAAAAGCACCATGCTGCGCCCTCACCTGGATCACCACCGGCCAACTCCCCACCGCCCGCCGCGTACTGCGCCGTACCCTCGATCTGATGACCCCGGCCCTCGCACAAGGGCACCCCGTCACGGTCCTGGAGCCGAGCTGCGCCGCCGCTCTCCGTACGGACCTCCCCGAGCTTCTCCCGGACGATCCCCGGGCGAGGCGGCTCGCCGATTCCGTCCGCACCTTCGCCCAGACCCTCGAAGAGCTCGCCCCCGGCTGGCGGCCGCCGCGCGTCGACCGGCCCGTCGTCGGTCAGACGCACTGCCACCAGCACGCCGTACTGGGTGATGCGGCGGAGCGCCACCTCCGCGAAAAGGCGGGCCTTGACGGCGAGTTGAGCGGAGGCTGCTGCGGCCTCGCCGGGAACTTCGGCTTCGAACGCGGCCACTACGACGTCTCCGTGACCTGCGCCGAGGAGCAACTGCTGCCCGCCGTCCGGAAGGCCCCGCCCGAAGCCCGGCTGCTGGCCGACGGCTTCTCCTGCCGTACGCAGCTGGAGCAGCTCACCGGACGCCGCGCCCGCCACCTGGCGGAACTCCTCGCGGAAGCGCTGGCCCCTGAGGGAAACCCTGACGAAAAATAAAGGCAAGCACGCTTGCTTGTTTCCGGGACCACTGCCAGGCTCGGTCCGACGGGGGTCAATTCGCCTTGTCTCAGGGGAGAGTGCGCAGTGGTCGACCCGGTGGAGTTACCGTCCGAGCAGCCCCTCCGCATAGGCAACGCCTCCGGTTTCTACGGCGACCGCTTCGACGCGCTGCGCGAGATGCTCACCGGAGGGCCGCTGGACGTCCTGACCGGCGACTATCTGGCCGAGCTGACCATGCTCATCCTCGGCCGGGACCGCCTGAAGGACCCCCGGCGCGGCTATGCGAAGACGTTCCTCGCGCAGTTGGAGGAGGGGCTCGGGCTCGCTGTCGACCGCGGGGTGAAGCTCGTCGCCAACGCGGGCGGCCTCAACCCGGCCGGGCTCGCCCAGGAGATCCGTGCCCTCGCCGATCGCCTCGGCATCCCCGTGCGCGTCGCGCACGTCGAGGGCGACGACCTGCTCGCCGAGCGGGACTGGGGTCCGGGCGTCCTCACCGCCAACGCCTATCTGGGCGGCGCCGGGATCGCCGCCTGCCTGCGCGCCGGGGCCGACGTCGTGGTGACCGGCCGCGTCACCGACGCCGCCCTCGTCACCGGGCCCGCCACCGCGCACTTCGGCTGGCTGGCCGGGGACCTGGACCGGCTCGCGGGCGCCGTCGTCGCCGGGCACGTCCTGGAGTGCGGCACGCAGGCCACCGGCGGCAACTACTCCTTCTTCCGCGAACTCCCCGCCGGACACGGCCCGCACCGCCCCGGCTTCCCCCTCGCGGAGATCCACGCCGACGGCTCCGCCGTGATCACCAAGCACCCGGGCACGGGCGGCGCCGTCACCGTCGGCACGGTCACCGCCCAACTGCTGTACGAGACCGGGGGGCCGCGCTACCTCGGCCCCGATGTCACGGCCCGGCTCGACACCGTGCGGCTCACCGAGGACGGCCCGGACCGGGTACGGATCAGCGGTGTACGGGGCGAGGCGCCGCCGCCCTCCCTCAAGACCGGCCTCACGCGTGTGGGCGGCTGGCGCAACGAGGTCGTGTTCGTCCTCACCGGCCTCGACATCGAGGCCAAGGCCGGGCTCGTCCGCGAACAGCTCGAAGCGGCCATGTCCCGGCGGCGCCCCGCGGAGGTCCGGTGGACCCTCGCCCGTACGGACCACCCCGACGCGGCGGTCCAGGAGGAGGCGAGCGCCTTCCTGCGCCTCGTGGTCCGCGACCCCGACCCCGAAGCGGTGGGCCGCGCGCTCAGCGGCGCGGCCGTGGAGTTGGCGCTGTCGAGCTACCCCGGCTTCCATGTCACGGCTCCGCCGGGCAAGGGCATGCCGTACGGCGTCTTCGACGCCGTGTATGTGGATGCCTTCGCGGTACGGCATGTGGCCGTCCTGCCGGACGGTACGCGGGTACGGATCCCGGCGTGTGCCGGGTTGTTGCCGGACGGCTTTGACCGTCCCACCGTTGCCGCCTGCGGCGGGGGCCGTCCCGTGCCGGGTGCGTCCGGGACTCCGGCCGCGGGCCGGTTGGCCGCCTGCGGCGGGGGCGGCCTGCGGCCGCGTCCTCAATCGCCGGACGGGCTGGATTGTTTCCCCGACGGCGGGGATCCTGCGGACAATCGCCCGGCAGATCCAGCCCGTCCGGCGATTGAGGACACCGCGCGCCAGCGCGGTCCGGGGCCCGGGGCGGAGCCCCGAGTCGGGGGGACGGGTGCGGAACCCCGGGTTGCGGGGACGGGGGCGGAGCCCCGGGTCGGGGGCTCTGGGGGCTTGCCCCCAGTTCCGGGAAGGGGCGGGGTGGGGGAGGAGCCCGCCGCAGGCGCGGACCGGCCCGCAGTCGAAACCCCGGCCTTCGCCCGTCCGGCGCGAGGACCCGGCGGGGTGGGGAACAAGCCCGCCGCAGGCGCGGACCGGCCCGCGGCCGAAGACCCGGCCTCCGCCCGTCCGGCGCGAGGACCCGACGGGACCGACGGGACCGGGGGCACCGGTGGCACCGGGGGCACCGACGGGACCGGGGACACCGGGGAAAAAACCACCCACCCACCTGAGGCCCGAAAAACCCGTCGCGCGCCGCTAGGCGAAATCGTCGGCGCCCGCAGCGGCGACAAAGGCGGCACCGCCAACGTCGGCATATGGGTCCGCACGGACAGAGCCTGGCAGTGGCTCGCCAATGAATTGACCACAGCCCGTTTCAGGGAACTGCTCCCCGAAACGGCCGACTTCGCGATAGAGCGCCACCCCTTCCCCAACCTCCGCGCACTCAATTTCACCATCGACGGCCTGCTGGGCGAAGGCGTCGCCTCGCAGGCCCGCTTCGACCCCCAGGCCAAAGCCCTCGGCGAATGGCTCCGCGCACGGCACATGGACATCCCCGAGGAGCTGCTGTGACGGCCCTGACGTCGAGGATCGGGCCCACCGATCCCGAGTACCTCGCGCATCGCACCGCCATGCTCGCCAAACTCGCCGAACTCGACGCGGAACACGCGAAGGTGCTCGCGGGCGGCGGGGAGAAATACGTCGCCCGGCACCGCGCCCGCGGCAAACTGCTCGCGCGGGAACGTATCGAAGGGCTGCTGGACCCCGACACGCCTTTTCTGGAACTGTCGCCGCTGGCCGGCTGGGGCAGCGACTACGCGGTCGGCGCGTCCCTCGTCACCGGCATCGGCGTGGTCGAGGGCGTGGAATGCCTGATCTCGGCGAACGATCCGACCGTACGCGGTGGCGCCAGCAATCCCTGGACGCTGAAGAAGGCCCTGCGCGCCCATGAGATCGCGCGCGCCAATCGGCTGCCCTGTATTTCCCTCGTCGAGTCCGGCGGTGCCGATCTCCCCAGCCAGAAGGAGATCTTCATTCCGGGCGGGGCGATGTTCAAGGACATCACCCGGCTCTCCGCCGCCGGGATTCCGACGATCGCCGTCGTCTTCGGGAACTCGACCGCCGGTGGCGCGTACGTGCCTGGCATGTCCGATCACGTCGTCATGGTCAAGGAGCGGGCCAAGGTGTTCCTCGGCGGGCCGCCGCTGGTCAAGATGGCCACCGGTGAGGACGCGGACGACGAGGCTCTCGGCGGTGCCGAGATGCACGCCCGGGTGTCCGGGCTCGCCGACTATTTCGCTGTCGACGAGATGGACGCGCTGCGGCAGGCGAGGAGAATCGTCCACCGCCTCAACTGGCGCAAATCCACCGAGGATTCCGGAGTGCCGGTCGAACCTCCCCTCTTCGACGAGGAGGAGCTGCTCGGGATCGTCCCCGGCGATCTCAAGGTGCCCTTCGATCCCCGGGAGGTCATCGCCCGCGTCGTCGACGGCTCGGATTTCGACGAGTTCAAGCCGCTGTACGGGACGAGCCTGGTGACCGGGTGGGCCCGGCTGCACGGATATCCCGTGGGTGTCCTCGCCAATGCCCAGGGAGTGCTGTTCAGCGCCGAGTCCCAAAAAGCCGCCCAGTTCATCCAGTTGGCCAATCGGCTCGACACCCCGCTGATCTTCCTGCACAACACCACCGGCTACATGGTGGGCCAGGAGTACGAGCAGGGCGGCATCATCAAACACGGCTCGATGATGATCAACGCGGTGTCCAATTCCCGGGTGCCGCACCTCTCCGTACTCATGGGGGCCTCGTACGGCGCCGGGCACTACGGAATGTGCGGGCGCGCCTACGACCCCCGTTTCCTGTTCTCCTGGCCCACCGCGAAATCCGCTGTCATGGGCCCCCAGCAACTCGCCGGAGTCCTGTCGATCGTCGCCCGCGCCTCCGCCGAGGCCAAAGGGCAGCCCTACGACGAGGACGCCGACGCCGCGCTGCGGGCCGCCGTGGAACGGCAGATCGAAGCGGAGTCCCTGGCCATGTTCCTCTCCGGGCGCCTCTACGACGACGGGGTCATCGATCCCCGCGACACGCGCACCGTACTCGGGCTGTGCCTTTCCGCCCTCCACACGGCACCGGTCGAGGGCGCGCGCGGCGGCTTCGGCGTCTTTCGGATGTGAGGACACCCGTGACTCCTGTTGCTCCTATTGCTCCTATTGCTCCTGTGCCTGCGACTGCGACGATTCGTTCCGTACTGGTCGCCAACCGAGGCGAGATCGCGTGCCGGATCTTCCGTACGTGCCGTGAACTCGGTATGGACACGGCGGCCGTGTATTCGGACGCCGACGCTTCCGCCCTGCACGTACGGGAAGCCGATGCGGCCGTCCGGCTGCCGGGGGCGGCCGCCGCCGATACTTATCTGCGGGCCGACCTGGTGGTGAAGGCCGCCCTCGCGGCCGGGGCCGACGCTGTGCACCCCGGATACGGTTTCCTCTCCGAGAACGCGGATTTCGCCCGCGCCGTGACGGATGCCGGACTGGTGTGGGTGGGGCCGCCGGTTTCCGCGATCGAGGCGATGGCGTCCAAGACACGGGCCAAGGAATTGATGGCGGCGGCGGGCGTCCCCTTGCTTTCCGCCCTCGAGCCGGCGGGGATCACCGCCGCCGATCTGCCCGTGCTCGTCAAGGCCGCGGCGGGCGGGGGCGGGCGGGGAATGCGGGTGGTCCGGGCCCTGTCCGAACTGGCCGAGGCCTTGGCTTCCGCCCGTGCGGAGGCGCTTGCCGCCTTCGGCGACGGCGAGGTTTTCGTCGAGCCGTATGTGGAGGGCGGGCGGCACGTCGAAGTCCAGATACTCGCCGACGCGCACGGCTCCGTATGGGCATTGGGCACCCGGGACTGTTCGCTTCAGCGGCGCCACCAGAAAGTGATCGAGGAGGCCCCGGCTCCGGGCCTCTCCGAGGAGTTGCGGGCCGTCCTGTCGAACGCGGCCGTCGACGCGGCGCGGGCCATCGGGTACGTGGGCGCGGGGACGGTGGAATTCCTGGTGGGACGGGACGGCCGTCCGTGCTTCCTGGAGATGAACACGCGCCTGCAGGTGGAACATCCGGTGACGGAATGCGTGTACGGGGTGGACCTGGTCGCATGGCAATTGCGGGTGGCGGAGGGCGCGGCCCTGGACGAGTCGCCGCCGGTCCCGTACGGTCACGCGGTCTCGGCACGCCTTTACGCGGAGGACCCGGCGCGGGGGTGGGCGCCTTGGGCCGGTGTGGTGCGTGAATTGTCCGTAGGGGCAGAGACGTTCGGGACTCGGGGTGCGTCGTCACCGTTCCTGCGCGTCGACGCGGGTGTCGGTGCCGGCGACGTCGTCGGCGTCCATTACGACCCGCTGCTCGCCAAGGTCATCGTCTGGGCACCCGACCGGAGCGAGGCGATCCGTCGCCTCGCCCATGAATTGGAACGCGCCCGGATCCACGGCCCGGTGACGAACAGGGAACTACTCGTCCGTTCCCTCCGGCACCCCGACTTCGTCGGAGGGCGAGTCGATACCGACTTCTTCTCCCGCAACCAGGACGCGCTCCTGCCACCGCCCGACGAAGATGCCACCCGCCTCGCGGCTCTGGTGGCGGCCCTCGCCGACGCGGCGGCGCGAGGACCGGGCGTCCTCGCGCCGCAGCCCCCGAAGCATGGGGGCGGGCCCACCCCCCGGAGGCTCGGCGGATGGCGCAACCTCCCCTCCCACCCCCAGGTCAAGCGCTACCGCACCGAGCCCACCGGGCAGGAGATCGAGATCCGGTACCGCATCGACCGCGGCGGGCTGCGAGCCGATGGGTTCGCCGCCGTCCGGCTCATAAGCGCCACCCCGGCGCAGGTGGCCCTGGAAGTCGGCGGCGTCCGCCGCGCGTACGACGTCGCCCGCCACGGCGACCACACCTACGTGGGCCCGCACACCCTGGTCGCCCTCCCGCGTCACCCGATTCCCGAGGCCCGGCCCCTGCCGGGATCGCTGCTGGCGCCCATGCCCGGGGTCGTCGTGCGGCTCGCCGAGGGGCTCAGGGCGGGTGAAGCCGTCACCGCCGGGCAGCCGTTGCTGTGGCTTGAGGCGATGAAGATGGAGCACCGCGTCGTCGCGCCTGCCAACGGCACGCTCACCGCACTGCACGCCGTCCCCGGTCATCAGGTCGAGGTCGGCGCCCTGCTCGCTGTCGTCACAGAGGAGCCGACGTCATGAACGCCAGCAACGCCAGCAACGCCATGAACGTGGTCGAGACCGAGCAGCAACAGGACCTGCGGGCGGCGGTCGCCGCGCTGGGGCGGCGGTACGGGCGGGAGTACGTCACCCGGGTCGTCCGCGAGGGCAGGCACCCGGACGAGCTGTGGGCGGAAGCCGGAAAGCTCGGCTATCTGGGCGTGAACCTGCCCGTCGAATTCGGGGGAGGGGGTGGGGGAATCACGGAATTGTCCATCGTCCTGGAGGAATTGGGGGCGGCGGGTTCCCCTCTGCTCCTGCTGGTGGTGTCACCCGCCATCTGCGGCACCGTGATATCCCGCTTCGGCACGCAGGCGCAGAAAGAGCACTGGCTGCCCGGCCTGGCCTCCGGCTCGCTCCGGATGGCCTTCGGCATCACCGAGCCCGACGCCGGGTCGAATTCCCACCGCATCACCACCACCGCCCGGCGGGACGGCGACGAGTGGGTGCTGAACGGGCGGAAGGTCTTCATCTCCGGTGTCGACATCGCCGACGCCACACTGATCGTCGGCCGCACCGAGGACGCCCGGACGGGAAAGCTCAAGCCCTGCCTGTTCATCGTCGGGCGGGAGACGCCCGGTTTCTCGTACCACCACATTCCGATGGAACTCGCCTCGGCGGAAAAGCAGTTCGAGCTCGTCATGGACGATGTGCGGCTGCCCGCGGAGGCGCTGGTGGGGGACGAGGACGCCGGGCTGCTCCAGCTCTTCGCCGGGCTCAACCCCGAGCGCATCATGACCGCCGCGTTCGCCATCGGCATGGCCCGGTATGCGCTGGGACGGGCCGTTGACTACGCCCGTACGCGTGAAGTGTGGAAGCAGCCCATCGGGGCGCATCAGGCCATAGCCCACCCGCTCGCCCAGTCGCACATCGAGGTCGAACTCGCCCGGCTGATGATGCGGAAAGCCGCGCACCTCTATGACGCGGGCGACGACGAGGGCGCGGGCGAGGCGGCGAACATGGCCAAATACGCGGCCGCCGAGGCCGCCGTCCGCACCGTCGACCAGGCCGTGCACACACTCGGCGGAAACGGCCTCTCCAGCGAGTACGGACTCGCGCAGCTCATCACGGCCTCCCGGGTGGCGAGAATCGCTCCGGTGAGCCGCGAGATGATTCTTAACTACGTCTCGCACCACACACTGGGACTCCCCAAGTCCTACTGAGAGAAGTGGGTTTCCGGATGCTCGTCCGTCGTTCCCATGAGCAGGGGATAACCACCCTGACGCTCGATTCCCCGCACAACCGCAATGCCCTTTCCGCGCGCCTCGTCGGCGAGCTCCATGACGCCCTCGCCGCGGAGGCGGCCGACCCGGAAACCCGCGCCCTCGTTCTCACGCACACCGGCAACACCTTCTGCGCGGGTGCCGATCTGAGCGAGGCCGGTAGTGAGTCCGGTGGCGAGGCCGGTACGGACGCGTCGGCTCCGCTCGGGCTCGTACGGCTGATGCGCGCGGTGGTGGAGCTGCCCAAGCCGGTCGTCGCGGTCGTCGACGGGCATGCGCGAGCGGGAGGGCTGGGGCTGTTGGGGGCCTGTGACATCGTCGTGGCGGGGGAGGGCTCGACCTTCGCGTTCACGGAGGCGCGGCTGGGGCTGGCGCCCGCGGTGATCTCCATGGTGCTGCTGCCCCGGCTGGACGCGCGAGCCGCCGCCCGCTACTACCTCACCGGCGAGCGCTTCGGCGCGGCGGAGGCCGCCCGCATCGGGCTGGTCACGCTGGCCGGGGACCCGGCGGAGGTACTCGCTCCGCTGCTGGACGGGCTGCGGCGCGGCTCCCCGCAGGGCCTCGCCGGGTCCAAGCGGCTGGTCACGGCGGAGGTGCGGCGCGTACTCGACCGTGACACCGAGGAGTTGGCGGACATGTCGGCGCGGCTGTTCGCATCGGAGGAGGCGCGCGAGGGCATGACCGCGTTCCTGGAGCGACGGGACCCCGTATGGGCACGGTGAGCGCCCCCAAGCTCCCCGAGCCCGCCAAGCTCCCCAAGCTCCCCAAGCAGGACCGCAGCCGCGCCACCCGGCAGCGCCTGCTGGAGGCGGCCATCGCGTGCCTCGCCGAGAAGGGCTGGGCGGGCTCGACCGTGTCCGTGGTCGCCGAACGGGCCGGCGTCTCCCGGGGCGCCGCGCAGCATCACTTCCGTACGCGCGAGGACCTGTTCACGGCGGCGGTCGAGTACGTGGCCGAACAGCGCTTGGCCGCGCTGCGGGACGCTCTTGCCCCGATCCAGCTGATCGTGGGCCCGGCGCGCACGTACGGCGCCGTCCAGGAAATCGTCGGCATGTTCACCGGCCCGCTCTTCCGCGCGGCCCTCCAACTATGGGTGGCCGCCGCGAACGAGGAGCAGTTGCGCACCCAGGTGACCGACCTGGAGACGCGGGTGGGACGCGAGGTGCATCGCATGGCGATCGAACTGCTCGGCGCGAACGAGAAGCGGCCGGGCGTACGCGAGACCGTCCAGGGCTTCCTCGACATGGCCCGCGGCCTGGGCCTGGCCAACCTGCTGACGGACGACAGCGCGCGGCGGGAGCGGGTGGTGGCGCACTGGACGGGGGTGCTGGGGGAGCTGCTGCGCTGAGGGGGGGGTACCTCTTGACCTTCCAGTACGGTGGAAGGTCAGGTGCGGACCGCGTGATCTGGAGGTGCCGCTGATGCGGGTGGAGATGCTGACCGTCCCGGACTGCCCGAACGGCCCTGTGCTGCGGGAACGGCTGGCCCTCGCCCTCGCGGGCCGTACGGACGTGGAGTTCACCGAGCACGTGGTCGACGATCAGGCGGAGGCGGAACGGCGCGGCATGCACGGTTCCCCCACGCTGCTGGTCGACGGCCACGACCCGTTCGCCGCCCCGGGCGCCGCGGCCAGTGTGTCCTGCCGCCTCTACCGTGGCGCGGACGGCCGGGTCGACGGAGCGCCTTCCATCGAGGAGTTGCGGCGGGTGCTCGACGCTCCCGCCACCGGCGGCGCTGCTCGCGACCGGGTGCGGGGGTAGGCGCGGCCGGAGACGGTGTCACGGTTACAGGTGCGGGGGCGGCGGTGCATTTGCTAGCTTGATTCGTGGGGCCGGTCGCCCGGCCCTTGCAGACCCCCGCCACGGAGGACGAGTCCGCGACGAGGGCCCCCGAAAATGATCGGACGGTTCGTGACCGTCAGCCCTCAGTGTTTGTGAGGACTGCCGGTCACCGTCCGGTCAGCCACCTCCCCAGCTCGCGGAGAACCGCGTAGACACGCTCACGAAGTGGCTTCTTCCGGTGGCGATCAGCGGCCGCCGTGCCGGGTGCGCCAGTGGCTGGGGGTGAGGCCGGCCTGGCGTTGGAAGAACGTGGTGAAGTTCGCGGCGTCGTGGAATCCGAGGCGCTCCGCGCAGCGGGTCACGGGCAGGTCGGTGTGGGCGAGCAGCCGCTTGGCCTCCAGCAGGATCCGCTGGTCCAGGAACCGCTTGGCGCCCAGGCCCGTCGCGGCGCGGGTCGCCCGGGTGAGGGTGCGCGGGTCGTAGCCGAGGGCGGGGGCGTAGTCGCGTACGTGGTGCTGCCGGGTGAAGTCCTTTTCCACAGCGGCCCGGAAGCTGTGGAAGACGGCGTGCTCGTGGGTGGTGTCCGCCGGGCGCGAGCCCGGTACGTCGGGCAGTACCCGCAGTACGAGGGCCGACAGCAGGTGGGCCAGCAAGGGCGCCGAGTCCGGTCGCGGACCGGACACCGCCGCCGCGTACTCGCGCCCCAAGTGGTCGGCGGCCAGTAGGGCCAACTCCCATTCCCGCTGCTCCAGTTGCCAGCAGGCGGGCGCGAAGACATCCCCGGTCGCCCGCGCCACCGGCCCCGGAAACGGCGGGAATCCCTGCGCGAACAGGATCAACGGGCCGTCGAGGCCGTCGACATCGGTCCAGCGGTGCACCACCCCGGGACGGATCCACACGACGGTCCGCTCCCGCAGAGCGTGATCCACGAAATCGGCGGTGTGCCGGCCGACGCCCGACCGGACCAGGGCCAGGACATGGAAGTCCGGCCGCTGCGGGCGGGTCCGGCGACGGCCGGGGTCCATGAGCCGCAGCCGCTCGAAGCTGAGGACCTCGACGTCGAGCGCCGCCCCGGAGGCCGGGGCCGGTGCCGGTGTGTAGCCGAGCTGGAGGACTTCACGATGCTGACCGTTTTCCACAAGAAGCTCGCGCCTTTCGACCGGGTCTCCGATGCCGCTCGACAGTAGCGTGACGGCCATGGCGACAGAAACCACAATCCACAGCGTGCCCGTCAACGGCGGTACGGTCGACGTCCGTCGACAGGGGCGACAGGGCCGACGCGGGCCCACGCTCGTCTTCGCGCACTACTGGGGCGGCTCCGCCGACACGTGGAACGCGGTCGTGGAGCGGCTCCCGGCCGATCGCGACACGGTCCGTTTCGACCAGCGCGGCTGGGGCTCGTCACGGCCGCTGCCCGGCCCGTACCACCTGGACCGGCTCGCCGACGATCTCGTCGACGTCGTCACGGGTCTGGGCCTCGGCCCGTTCGTCCTCGTCGGGCACTCGATGGGCGCCAAGGTGAGCCTGCTCGCCGCCGCACGCCGCCCTCCGGGCCTGGCCGGGCTGGCGCTGCTCGCCCCCGCACCGCCGCAGCCGCCCGCCACCGTGACCGCCGCGTACCGGCGCTCCCTCGCGCACGCCTACGACTCGGCGCGGTCCGTCGAGCAGGCCCTCGACCACGTCCTCACCGCCGCGCCGCTGACCGGGGCCGTACGGGCCGCTGCCGTACGGGACAGCCTGGCCGCGGCCGACGCCGCGCGCCGGGAGTGGCCGCTGCGGGGCATCGCCACGGACGTCACGGCCGCCGCCACGACGATCGACGTCCCCGTCCTCGTCCTCGCCGGTGAACACGACCGGGTCGAACCGCCGCAGATCCTGCGCAGCCATCTCGTGCCCAGCATCCCGCACGCCCGGCTCGAAGTCGTCGCGGGCAGCGGCCACTTGCTGCCTTTGGAGGCCCCCGAAGCGGTCGCGGCGGCGCTGGAGGATTTTGCCGGTGAGGGCTGAGCGGTTCAGCCCGATGCGGGAGCGGAGACGCATGCCCGCCGCCCCCCGCTCGCGCGGCGAAGCGGCGAGACTCCTGGCCACCTCGTGCGCCCCCGGATTGCCTCTCGTGCTGCGGTCGGGGCAGACGCCAGACTGACCTCTCACCGCCGGCCCTCTTCGGGCAGCGGGCCGCATCGGGCTGGATCAGGCGTATGCCGGGGGAGGATCGGTGAAGGTCGGTTCCTGGAACGAGTGGGATCCACTGAAGCACGTCATCGTCGGCCGGGCGGACGGCACCATGGTGCAGGCTCCCGAGCCGGCCGTCGTCCGGGACTGGCCGGAACACGGCTTTCCGCGCGGAACGTACGGGCCGTTGCCCGAGGAGATGACGGCTGCCGCCAACGAGCAACTGGACAACTTCGCCCGCATCCTCGAACAGCGCGGCATCCGGGTCGACCGGCCCCGTCCGCTGGACTTCAGCCGACCGGTCGCCACCCCTGAGTGGACGCAGCAGAGCATGTTCGGTGCCATGCCGGTGCGGGACGTCCTGGTGGTGATCGGGAACGAGCTGCTGGAGGCGACCATGTCGTTCCGCAGCCGCTGGTTCGAGTACCTGGCCCACCGGCCGTTGATCGAGTCCTACTTCCGCGCCGACCCCGGCATGCGCTGGGAGGCGGCCCCCAAGCCCCGGCTGACCGAGGCGTCGTACCGGCCGGGCTTCCGGGAGGAGTACGAGGCCCTGCCGTTTGAGGAGCAGATCGCCCGGGTCAGGGCCGGGGAGCTGGTGCTGACCGAGGGCGAGCCGCTCTTCGACGCCGCCGACATCGCCCGCTGCGGCAGGGACCTGTTCGTCCAGCGGTCCCTCGCCACGAACGAGGCCGGGATCCGCTGGCTGCGGCAGCACCTGCCGGAGCACCGTGTGCACGGGGTGACGTTCGGCAACGCGCACCCCATGCACATCGACGCCACCTGGGTGCCGCTGCGCCCCGGACTCGTTCTGCACTGTGCCGAGCGGCCCGCCGAGGAGGAGTTGCTGCACCATCTCAAGGTCAACGACTGGCAGGTCGTCCAGGCCGCCGCCCCCGGCCGACAAGCGCCGCCGCCACTGTCCGCGTGCAGTTGCTGGCTGTCGATGAACGTGCTGGTGCTGGACCCCGGGACCGTCTGCGTGGAAGCGAGTGAGACCGCGCAGATGGAGCAGCTCGACCGGCTGGGCTTCGAGGTCGTCCCGGTGCCGTTCTGGGACGTGGCCCCCTTCGGCGGCGGACTGCACTGCGCCACGCTCGACGTCCACCGCGAAGGCGTGCTGGAGGACTACTTCCCCCGCCGGTCCGGCCGGTTCTGAGGCCGAGGGTCAGTGCCCGTGATGCACGTCCTCGGTGATGCAGGTGGTGTCGCTGAACACGGCGACGTTCGGGTTGCCGCAGTTGTTGCTGTGCCCGGTCGCGTTCCAGGCGGCGACATTGGACAGCAGCCCACTGTCCACCCGCTCGCCGCCCGACCCGTCATGGTCGGTGTGGTCGTGCTTGGCCCGGCAGACCGACTTCACTCCCACGCTGCCGATGGGGGCTCCGCACTGATTGGCGTGCCCCGTGCTGGTGCTGCTGCCCAGCACCGACAGGACACCGCCCACGATGTCCTCACCGCCCGTGCCCTTGTCCGCGTTCGCGTAGGCCGCGCTTCCGCCTCCGCACACGGTGATCGCCGAGAGTGCCAGTACGGCCAGGAACCTGCTGCCACGAGCCATGGGTGATCGCCCCTTTCCCCTGAGTCAAGCGGACCGCCCTGCGCGGTCCGCTCCCGCTAACCTCCGAAAATCGGAAAAGACACGCCTCCGCGCAAGCCGCTTTCGACGGTCGGGCCCGGGGTGGCTGTTTCCGGCCTTGTGCCGTGAAGCCAGGGGAAGTTGGGTGTCACCGTGTACGTGACGGGCTCGTCCACCTGATCACCCGGAGGGCTCCATGAGAAGAAGATCGAGACGGCTGACGACGGCACTGGCAGCGGCGGGGCTGGTGGTGGCAGGGCTGTCCACCGCGTCTGCGGCGTCCGCCGAGCCGAAGGGTGAACGCAGCAAGAGCGGTTTCCTGATCGTCTCCTCGATGAACAACCGCTGTCTGGACATTCGCGGTGGCAATCAGGGCAACGGGGCATCCGTGGCCATGTGGGACTGCGAGGGGTCGGGGAAGCAGCGCTGGTCGTTCAGCGGGTCGTCGCTCGTCAGCGACCTCAACGGCCGCTGTCTGGACGTCGCGGACGGTAACGGTGACAACGGTGCCGCCATCAACATGTGGGACTGCAACGGCTACCAGACGTGGTACTTCAACGGCAACGAACTCCGTCACGGCGGCAAGTGCCTCGACATCTCCGGCGCCAACCGCTGGAACGGTGCGGCGGTCCAGATGTGGGACTGCAACGGGAGCGCGCAGCAGCAGTGGCGCGTGGGTTGACGTTTTGGGCTGAGTGGTTCAGCCCATTTTGAGGGTGGATATGAAGGACGACCAGGCGGTTGCGGGGATGGCGAGCTGAGGCCCGTCAGGGTTCTTGGAGTCGCGAACCGGTACGCAGCCGGGGGTACCTAGGGCTGTTTCGATGCAGTCGCCGCCGTCCTTGTCGCTGTAGCTGGACTTGACCCAATGGTTGGTCATGGCGCCGATACCCTTCCATCGCTTCACTGATCAGTTCGGCGGAGTCGCTGACGGACAGGCAGTCAGCTCTGAGCAAATCATAGGCGCGCATGTACTTGTCCACGACGTCTGGCTCATCACTGAAGTGGCCGCGCTCCAGCGACTCCGCGTAGACCCAGTCCTGCCTGTCCGGGAGCCTGATGATTGACAGGGATGTCTTCGGTCGATCGAGGCTCTCGGCATGGGCCGGTGCTACCTGAATACGGATGTTGGGCCGCTGTCCGACAGAGAGGAGGTGCGCGCATTGCCCGTACATCACTTCGCGACTGTGGAGTACGTTGCGGATGCAGCTCTCGTCCAGCACTGCCACCAAGAGTGGCTCTGTAGTGTTAAGGAAGCGATGCTGCCTGTTCAGTCGAGCGCGCACCCGCTCCTCCAGAACGTTTCCTTCCGCCATGCCGAAGGGGCGTGAAAACAGAGCGCGTACATAGTCCTCCGTCTGCAACAGGCCCAGCATTACCTGGGTTTGATATGCGTGTACGGACACAGCCTCCGCGTCCATGGCGATCCGGCGGTCGAACCAGTCCGGATAGACGGCCTCCTGCGATGACCAGTCGATCTCCGCCCACAAGAGATGAAGTGCGCCCTCGGTCGGCAGTAGCTCATCGCACCGTTTGACCAGATCCTCCTTGGGGATGCGGGTCCCCGCCTCGATGCGCGCGATCAGGGACCGATCGCAGGGAATGTCCTTGCCGAGATCCTCCTGGGTCAGGCCCGCCGCTTCGCGGAAGTGCTTCAGCAGCCTGCCGAAGACTCCCGCGTTCGCATGTGTCGTGCGTCGGCTCACAGTGGACTCCCTCGTGCCAGATTCCTTGGAACCCCGGGAGCGTTGCAACCCCATCCGTACAGGGACAACGCTGGTACTCCCCAGGGCAGTTACGGCGTGGATGCCGTTGGCCCATGATGCGCGAGGACCCCCATGCCGTACACGGAAACCGACGTTTATATCCCACAGATCGGTGACATCGTCGCTGTACCCCATTCGTCCGGCCCCCCGGCACGTGGTACAGGCCGGCCCTGCCAGACGTGCATGCGATTGACAGACGACCGGCTACGGGCGTGGGAGCGCGGGAACCGCCCGGCTGAGGACCGGATCCTGGCCGAACTGGCGCGGCACAAGCGGGCGGCGCACGGGGAGGGGCGTCCATGACCGCTTCACCGGAGACGCCGGAACACGACCGGAAGGTCGAAATCCTTCGCATGCGCTACCTGGCCGCCTGGCGGCTCGGCGACACGCACCGGGCGATGGAACTGTACGAAGAACTACGCCGCTTGGAGCGGGAGGCTACCCGTACGGGTTAGGGGCGCCCCATGGGCGCCCCGTCACCGCACCCCGTACGGGAGCATGCCGGGATGAACGCCAGTCGGAGCGGTCCCCCTCTGGTCAGGTGCACCAGCTGCCACAACCCGATGTGGTGGGACGTGACCTACCCCTACAAACCGCTGTGGTACTGCTCGGTGTGCCGGTTCCCTCCGGAACGCGAGCGCAGCGTCCACGCTCAGCCGCCGCAGTGTCCGGAGGGGTGTGCGAGTGCGGTGATCCAGACGGGGGACGACGGGAGCCGGCAGTTCGTCTGCCACCGCAAGTAGCCGGGGTGGCCGGTCAGGCCCCCGTCACCGCCGGGATGTCGTCGTAGCCCGACACCTCGCGGGGGTTGCGGGGCCCCGGCCCCACATAGCGGGCCGACGGCCGGACCAGTCGGCCCGTCCGCTTCTGTTCCAGGATGTGCGCGCTCCAGCCCGCCGTGCGGGCGCAGGTGAACATCGAGGTGAACATGTGCGCCGGGACCTCCGCGAAGTCCAGGACGATGGCCGCCCAGAACTCGACATTGGTGGCGAGGACGCGGTCGGGGCGCCGGTTGTGGAGTTCCTCCAGGGCCGCCTTCTCCAGGGCCTCGGCGACCTCGTAGCGGGGCGCGGCCAACTCGCGGGCCGTGCGCCGGAGGACGCGGGCGCGGGGGTCCTCGGCGCGGTAGACGCGGTGGCCGAAGCCCATGAGGCGCTCGCCGCGGTCGAGGGCCTGTCGGACGTACGCCGTGGCGTCGCCCGTGCGCTCGATCTCCTCGATCATGCCGAGGACGCGGGACGGCGCGCCGCCGTGCAGCGGGCCGGACATCGCGCCGACGGCGCCGGACAGCGCGGCGGCCACGTCGGCGCCGGTGGAGGCGATGACGCGGGCGGTGAACGTCGAGGCGTTCATGCCGTGTTCGGCGGCGGAGGTCCAGTAGGCGTCGACGGCCTTGACGTGCTTGGGGTCGGGCTCGCCGCGCCACCGTTTCATGAAGCGCTCGACGACGGTCTCCGCCGTGTCGATCTCCCGCTGCGGGACCATCGGCAGGCCCTGGCCGCGCGCCGACTGGGCGACGTAGGAGAGGGCCATCACGGCGGCGCGGGCGAGGTTGTCGCGGGCGGTGGCCTCGTCGATGTCGAGGAGGGGCTTGAGGCCCCAGACGGGGGCGAGCATCGCCAGCGCCGACTGCACGTCGACGCGGATGTCGCCCGAGTGCACGGGGATCGGGAACGGTTCGGCGGGCGGCAGGCCGGGGTTGAACGATCCGTCGACCAGCAGACCCCAGACGTTGCCGAAGGACACATGACCGACCAGGTCCTCGATGTCCACACCGCGGTAGCGGAGGGAGCCGCCTTCCTTGTCGGGTTCTGCGATCTCCGTCTCGAACGCGACGACTCCTTCGAGTCCGGGTACGAAGTCGGACATCAGGCGGCTCCTCATGACGTGTGCGACAGAACGTGTGCGACAGACGGCGGCCGGGCCGGTTACACGGCTGCTCGGCGCGGCTCGCGGTCCGGATCGGTCAACCCGGTCATGCCCCGTGCGGCTTTCTTTCACCCGGGGTTCCGCTCCCGGCCCCTGCTCGGGCGTCGGACACCGGATTCTGGCCGGACACGATAGCTGGTGATGTGCGGGTTCCACAGCTGCCCGCCCTGCGATTTTGGGGTGTCCGGACAGACGCGGGGAAGGGTGATGTCCGGCACACCGCGGGATTTCCGGAGCGGAGGGTTGCCGACGGGCGGCACCGGGCAAACTGAGCGGCTGCACCCGAGTGGGGGACGGGGCGGGATGTTGCAAGATGAGCGCGTGACCCACGCCGAAGAGTCCCACGTACCGGAGTTCCACGCCGGCGCCCTCGACCCCGCCGCCATGCGCGAGCAGTACGGGTCCACGGGCCTGAGCGAGGAGGACCTGGCCGCGAGCCCGTACGAGCAGTTCGCCGTCTGGTTCGCGGAGGCCGTCGCGAGCGGGCTCCAGGAGCCCAACGCCATGATCCTGTCGACCGCGGACGCCACCGGGCGGCCCAGCTCACGGACCGTGCTCCTCAAGGGGTACGACGAGCGGGGCTTCGTCTTCTACACCAACTACGGCTCCCGCAAGGCCGGTGAGATCGACCGCAACCCGTATGTCTCCCTGCTCTTCCCCTGGCACCCGCTCACCCGGCAGGTCATCGTCACGGGCACCGCGCGGCGCGTCTCCCCCGAGGAGACCGCCGCCTACTTCCACTCCCGGCCGCACGGCTCGCAACTCGGGGCGTGGGCGAGCGAACAGTCGACGGTCGTCTCCTCGCGGGACGAGATCGACGCGGCGTACGAGCGGCTGGCCGCGCGCTACCCGGAGGGCGAGCCGGTGCCCGTCCCCACGGGCTGGGGCGGCTTCCGGGTGACCGCGGACGCGGTCGAGTTCTGGCAGGGGAGGGAGAACCGCCTGCACGACCGCCTGCGGTACGGGAGGACGGACGCGGGCTGGCGGGTGGAGCGGCTGTGCCCGTAGGGCCCGCTCGTAGCGGAGAAACGCAGCGATCCGTGGGCCTGTTGATGCCGATCGGACGATTCGGCGGCCCACGGATCGGGTGACTGCTCGGGATTGGCCGGCGCGACGCCGGCGCTGCGCAAAGGCGCGACGACGGGCACCTAGCCCGCAGTCACCTCACGCGTCCGGATGGAAATCATGTTCCGAACCACCTCCCTTCTCGTGTGCGCCCCACCCTAGGAACCGCGCCGGGGCCCCACAACCGAATTTCCTGTGGGCAACGATTTCCCCGAAGACGGTGTGGTGCCCAGCACGGTCGAGTTGAATGACCCGTCGTGCAGGACATGCAGACGCGTCCAGCTGGGGGTACCTCGTGACCGCACCACACCAGTCAGGCCCTGCCCGCCCGGAAGCCCCCGCGGGGTCGGGCCCCGGTTCCGCCCCCGGCGCCGACTGCGACGACTCGGACCTTCTCGCCGCGCTCCTCGACGGCATGGACGCGGCCCTGTGCGCGTTCGACGCCGACGGCACGGTCACCCACTGGAACCGCGAGGCCGAACGGATATTGGGCTGGTCGGCGGCGGAGGCCGTCGGGCGGCACGGCCTGGCCGGCTGGGCGGTGCGCGCGGCCGACGCAGAGGAGGTCACGGCGCGGCTGATGGCCGCGATGCGCGCGCACGGCCGCCAGGTGCACGAGTTCGCGCTGCTGACGAAGGACGGCGGGCGCGTCCTGGTCCGTACCCAACTGTCGGCCGTGCCCGGGGCGGACGGCAGGACCGCGGGCGCGTACTGCGCGTTCAGCGAGGTGCACACGCAGATCGACCTGGAGCGGTCCATCGCCCTGAGCGAGGCCCTGTTCGGGGACGCGTCCTGGGGCGTGGTCCTCGTCGATGCCGACCTGCGCCCGGCGCTCGCCAACGCGCACGCGGCGCGCGCCCTGCGCTCCGGGCGCACGGCACTGCTGGGGCGCCCCCTGGGTGAACTGCTGGACCAGGGCGTGGAGGAGATCGAGGGCGCCCTTCAGCACGTCCTGGCCGCCGGCCAGCCGCCCGCGCCCACCGACCTGTGGGTGACGCTGCGCGACCAGGGGGGTGCGCCGCCCGAGCGCCGTTGCTGGCGCAGCGGCTTCCTGAAGCTGGCCTCGCCGCTCGCCGAGGAACCGGTTCCGCTGGGCGTGGCCTGGCTGTTCCTGGACGTGACGGCGACGCGGCTGGCGGAACAGGACAGCGCCCGGCTGCGCTTCCGCAGCAGCCAGTTGCACCGTGCGGGCCGGGCGGTCGCCGAGTGCGAGGACCCCATGGAGGCCGCCTCGCTCTACCTGGAGTTCGCCCTCGCGGGCTTCGCCGACCACGCCCTGGTCGACCTGCTGCCGGAGCCGCAGGCGACCCCCCGCGAGCCCGTACGGCTGGTGCGGGCGGCGGCGACACCGTCCGGCACGCCCGCGCCGACCGTCTCCCCGGCGGAGGTCCGCCGCGGCATCCCGGTGCCGTACGGCGAGGGCCACCCGGCGCTCCAGGCGGTCGAGCGCTGCGGCTCGGTACGGGCCGTCTCGGACTGCAACGAGGGCTGGGCCGCCGCCCGCAAATGGCCGGACGGCACGGTCCACGCCCTCGCCACGACCCTGCGCAGCCGCGGCCGCACGGTGGGCGTGGTGACCTTCCTGCGCGGACCGTCCCGCCGCCCGTTCGACCGCTCGGACGCGACGTACGCGGAGGACATCGCCTCCCGGGTCGCGGCGTCGGTCGACCTGGCGGTCGCGGCGGGGGAGTGAAGGGCTCCGGCGGCTAGTGCCGGAAGAAGATGCGGTCGCCGTACTCGTCCATGACGCGGCCGTTCCACTCGTGGCCTCCGTCGACGTTCCCGGAGCGCAGCATCGGCGGGTCGATGCCCCGGGCGGCGAGTTCCCCGGCGGCCGTCGCCACGATCGCCTGCATCAGGGCGCTCGTCACCACCGTGGACGCCGGGCCGAACGGCGCGGCGATGCCGTCGGCGGTCAGTTCCGCGTCCCCGATGCCGATCTTGCTGTCGACGACCAGGTCGCAGTGGTCCTTCAAGAACGTTCCGGACGTGTGCCGGGACCGGGTGTGCTCGGCGTAGGCGAGCGACGTGACGCCGATGACCTTGAGCCCGAGCGCGCGGGCGTTCATCGCCATTTCCACGGGGAGTGAATTGCGGCCGGACAGCGAGATGATGATCAATACGTCGCCGGGCCGTACCGGGCTGGTGTCCAGGACTGCCCCCGCGAGCCCGTCGACCCGCTCCAGGGCGCTGCCCAGGGTGGCGGGCATGACGTCGAGGCCGATGACGCCGGGGACGGCGAGCAGATTGATCAGCGCGAGCCCGCCCGCGCGGTAGAAGACGTCCTGCGCGGGCAGCGAGGAGTGCCCGGCGCCGAAGACGAAGAGCCGCCCGCCGTCCGCCACGGTGTCCGCGAGCAGGGCCCCCGCGGCGGCGATGTGCTCCGCCTCCTCGTCGCGCACCCGCTGGAGCAGCCCGATCGCGGCGTCGAAGAACTGGCCGGCCAGCTTGTTCTCGCTCATCGCTGCGGGGCTCCTTGGCTGGGGATCCGGTGGCGCGTACGGGTCTGGGCGTACGCTCGTGGCGCGGATCACGTTGCGGTCTGGACCAGGGCCCTGTCAATACGGGGGCGCCGGGTGCGGCCGTCCGCGGCACCGTTGTCGGTGATATGCGTCAGAATTGAGTCCAGGGCCAGCGCACGACTTATCAAGGGGCACGCATGTCCGGACTGATCGACACCACGGAGATGTATCTCCGCACCATTCTCGAGCTCGAGGAGGAGGGTGTGGTCCCCATGCGTGCCCGCATCGCCGAGCGGCTCGACCAGAGCGGTCCGACGGTGAGCCAGACGGTGGCGCGCATGGAGCGTGACGGCCTGGTCTCGGTCGCGGGCGACCGGCACCTGGAGCTGACGGAGGAGGGCCGCCGGCTGGCCACGCGCGTGATGCGCAAGCACCGGCTCGCGGAGTGCCTGCTCGTCGACGTCATCGGCCTGGAGTGGGAGCAGGTGCACGCCGAGGCCTGCCGCTGGGAGCACGTGATGAGCGAGGCCGTGGAGCGCCGCGTGCTGGAGCTGCTCCGCCACCCCACCGAGTCGCCGTACGGCAACCCCATCCCGGGCCTGGAGGAGCTGGGCGAGAAGCCCGAGCCCGACCCGTTCCTCAACGACGGCATGGTCAGCCTGATGGACCTGGAGCCCGGCACCGACGGCAAGACCGTGGTCGTCCGGCGCATCGGCGAGCCCATCCAGACCGACCCCCAGCTGATGTACACGCTGCGCCGGGCCGGAGTGCAGCCGGGCGCGGTCGTCAGCGTCACGGAGTCGGCGGGCGGAGTGCTCGTCGGCAGCGGCGGCGAGGCCGCCGAGCTGGAGGCGGACATCGCGACGCACGTGTTCGTCGCCAAGCGGTAGCCGACTGACGCCGGCAGTGACCGGACGGGGCGCGCCCCCCCGTGCGCCTGCCCGCGACGCGTCCGCGGCCTCCGGTCCGCACGGCGGTGCGGGCGCGGCTCCGCCATGTGGGCCCGCATGCCGTCGCGGGCGCGGCCCCGCCAGGCCAGTGTGCAGCTTCGCTGCGTAGGGCCGTTCCGGCCCGTCCGCCCACGGTGTCCGCTGCGCGGTTCCGCCGCGCGGGCCCGCGCGCTGTTGTGGCAGCGCCGTCGTGCCCGGTACGCGGCTCCGCAGTGGGAAGCCGTGCGCCGGTGCGGGCGCCTTGTCATCGCGTCCCGTCCCTGTTCGGGGCTTCTGCGGCGTCCCGATGCCTGGCTCGCCATGTGGGGGCCCGCATGCCGTCGCGGACGCGGTACCGCCGTCGTGCCTGGTACGCGGCGTCCGCCGGGGAAGCCGTATGCCGGTGCGGGCCCTTGCTGTCGTGTCCTGTCCCTGCTCGGGGCTTCCGTGGCGTCCCGGTGTGCGGCTCCGCCGCGTGGGGCCTGCCCCTGCCCGTCCGCTCGCGGCTTCCGCCGCGCGGGTCCGCGTCCCGTACGCGGCCGACGGGCCGCCCGGATGCCGGGCGCGGCGTGCCCAACTTCCTTGGATCCGGCCGGAGTCGGGGGATATGGGGCGCGAGGCGCCCCCACGCGTGCCACGCTGAGGCATATGCGCGTCCGCCCCGGAGGGGGTGGCGCGTCTGCCCCGGAGGGAGGGTGGCATGAGGTCGGTGGGTGGTCATGGCGAGGCCCCGGCGCCCTTGCGAGCGGCCGGGGCCCTGCCTCCCCATATAACCCCCGTGGCGACCCGGAGCCCCGAGCTCCCAGGGTCCGCCCCGTGGACCTTCTTCCCCGAGCGGTCCACGCCCAGGTCGATTACTCCCCTGGCCGCCGCCGGTCAACCCTTCTGCAAGGTCACTCGAACGAGGGGTGTTGTCCGCAACGACCGGGTGTTCGAATGTGAGTTCTATACAGTGGAGCTGATCGGGGAGAAAAGGGGGTGCCAGGCTCATGGTGCGGCGTATCGACGTGAGCGGAAGCGGCGGAGTGCGGCTCGCGGCCTGGGAGTTCGCCGACCCGCCGACGGCGTCCGGCCCTGACGGCGCGGCCGCCCCCGGCGGGGTGCTGCTGCTCCACGGGCTGATGGGCCGCGCCGCGCACTGGGCGGAGACGGCCCGCTGGCTCTCCGCCAGTCACCGCACGGTCGCCCTCGACATGCGGGGCCACGGCCGCAGCGCGCGCCCCGCGGAGGGCCCGTTCACCCGCGAGGCCTATGTGGCCGACGCGCAGGCCGCCGTCGAGGGCCTCGGCCTCGCGCCCGTCACCCTCATCGGCCACGCCATGGGCGCCCTCACCGCCTGGCAGCTCGCGGCCCGCCGCCCCGATCTCGTCCGTGCGCTGGTGATCTGCGAGATGCGGGCCTCCGCGCTGGGTGCGGCCGGGCGGCGGGAGTGGGGCGAGTGGTTCAGGTCCTGGCCCGTGCCCTTCGCCACCCTGGCCGACGTCCGCAAGTGGTTCGGCGAGGACGACCCGCTGCTGGAGCGCCCCAAGCCGGCCCGCGGCGATTTCTATGCCGAGGTGATGGTGGAGCGCTCCGACGGCTGGCGCCCGGCCTTCTCCCGCCGCCAGATGCTCCTCGCCCGTGAGACCTACGTCCGCGACGCCCACTGGGAGGAGCTCGCCCAGGTCGAGTGCCCCACCCTCGTCGTCCGGGGGCTCGACGGCGAGCTGGGCCGCGCCGAGGCCCAGGAGATGGTCCGCGTCCTCCCGCGCGGCACCTACGCCGAGGTCCACGACGCGGGCCACTTCGTCCACTACGACCAGCCCGACGACTGGCGCCGCGTGATCGAGCGCTTCCTCGGGACGGCCCTGCCCGCCGAGAGCCCCACACGTTAATTCAACAAGCGTTGACATAATTCGGCGCCGGGTGTGCACTGGCAGTACGGATCGTCGAGCATTGCTCGTGCACCCTCCCGAGGAGATGTCATGTCCTCCCAGCCGTCTTCCGTGTCCCTGTCCGCCGATGTCCTCGTGGTCGGCGCCGGTCCCACCGGGCTGCTGCTCGCCGGGGATCTCGCCGCCGCCGGAGTGCGGGTCGTGCTGCTGGAGAAGCGGGCCCGCGAGTCCAATCTGACCCGGGCGTTCGCGGTGCACGCGCGCACGCTGGAGCAGTTCGACGCGCGGGGGATCGCCGAGCGGCTGCTGGCCACGGGCCCGTTCCTGTCGTCCCTGCAGTTCTTCGGCCGGGTCCGCATCGACCTCTCCCGACTGCCCTCCCGCTTCCCGGGCGTCCTGATGACACCGCAGTACGAGACGGAGCGGGTGCTGGAGGAGCGCGCCGTCGCCCTCGGCGCCGAGCTCCGGCGTGGCTGCGAGGTCACCGGGCTGCGCCAGGACGCCGACGGGGTCGACGTCGACGTGCGCGAGGAGGGCGGGGAGACCCACCGCCTGCGTGCCGCCTATGTGGTGGGGGCCGACGGGGTGCGCAGCGCCGTCCGGCAGGCCCTGGGGATGCCCTTCCCCGGGAAGTCCGTCCTGCGGTCCGTGATGCTCGCCGACGTCCGCCTCGACACCGAGCCGTCCGGGCAGGTGACGGTCGACAGCGGGCCCGCCGGTTTCGCGTTCCTGGTGCCCTTCGGCGACGGATGGTTCCGCGCGATGGCCTGGGAGCGCGGCAGCGACCTGTCGTCGGACGTCCCCGTCGACATGGAGAATCTGCGGGCCGTCACCCGCGCGGTCTTCGGCACGGACTTCGGGATGCGCGACGCCCGCTGGAGCTCCCGCTTCCACAGCGACGAGCGCCAGGTGCCGCGCTACCGCGAGGGCCGCGTCCTCCTCGCCGGGGACGCCGCGCACGTCCACTCGCCCGCCGGGGGCATGGGCATGAACGCCGGTATCCAGGACGCCGCCAACCTCGGCTGGAAGCTCGCCGCCGTTCTCCAGGGCCGGGCAGGGGAGGCGCTGCTCGACAGCTACCACGACGAGCGGCACCCGGTCGGCCGGATGGTCCTCCGTGTCAGCCACGGCATCGTCCGTGCCGCCCTGGTCGGCTCGCCCGTCGGCCGCGGTCTGCGTGACGCCGCCGCCGTGGCCGTCGGCTCGCTGCCGTTCGCCACGTCCCGCGGCATCGGCCTGGTCTCCGGCGTCGGCATCGACTACCCCGCACCGCCCGGCGCCCACACCATGACCGGCCGCCGCGCCCCCGACCTGCCCCTGGCCGAAACCGCCGACGGCCCGTCCAGGCTGTACGAGGCCCTGCGCGCCGGTACGCACGTGCGCGTCCTGCCGCGCGGTGCGAAGGCGGAGCCCGAACCGGGCGTCATCACGGTCACCCGCGCCGACGCCCTCCCGCTGAACCTGCTCGTGCGGCCGGACGGGTATGTGGCCGAAGCAGCGGAGCCCCGCCCCGCGTGGAAGGCGTGAGAGCGGGCGTCACCGGCGCCGGGCGTCCGCCGCGTCCCGGCCGCACGCGTACGCCAGCGAGCTGACCAGCTCCTCCGCGTCCGGCAGCCAGCGGTTGGCGGCGGTCGGCTCGCGCACCCACAGCACCGAACCGCGCGATCCCATCCGGGTCGGCGGGGCGACCACGTAATCCCCCTCGCCCCGCGCCACCAGGTCGAGCGAGGAGGGGTGCCAGCCCAGCTTCCGCGCCAGGTCCATGACCTTCAACGCGCCACCGGGCAGCACGAAGAACAGCATCCGGCCGTACGGGGTGCAGGTGACGGGGCCGAGCGGCGTCCCCATCCGCTCCATACGGGCGAGCGCCAGGCATCCCGCCGTGTCCGGCACGTCGAGCGCGTCGAAGGTGCGCCCGGTCGGCAGCAGGACCGAGGAGCCGGGCTGCCGCGCCCACATCCGGCGGGCGGCGACGGAACTCCCGGTGGCCTGCGTCGCCCAGTCGGGCCGGGCGGGATGCGCGCCCGGGGCCGGGCAGCCGAGTTCGCCGCACGAGCAGCGCTCCCTGCCCTCCTCGACCTCCAGCCATGTGCCCGCGAAAACGTCCCAGTGCCGTTCTTCCGCGTACCGGACAGCAGCGTCGAGCAGCTGCTCGCCTCGCCGTTGGGGGATGAGCGGCGCTCCTACAACTCCGATGGTCTCTTCCACGTCCAGCACAACTCCCCTCGTCACGAGGGGTTACGGCTCAGGGTCATGCTTGTCCGTCGCGGTCGGATATGCACACGGGGCGCACGGATGCATGTACGGGGGCGCAGGTGCGGGTTCCCCGCCGAGGCTGGGTAGCCACTGCCAGGCGATAGGGCGAGACAGTCATTGTTTGGCCATTACCGCCTTTGCTGTCATTACCGTTAAGTCCGCATTCTCCGGACATTCAGGGGGCAAAGATCACAGGGGAAGGCGCTCTCAACTGCCTCAGCTTCTCCGCAACTCGCGGCGCAGGCCGCGAACGCTTAGCAGTCCCAGGGGGTACAGCATGGCCGCACGGCCACTCGTGGCGCGGCAGCCGAACGAACGGTTGCAAGCACTCATCCAGGAAGCCGCCTGCTCCAACGCCGGACTGGCGCGCCGCGTCAACATGTGCGGTGCCGAGCACGGCCTCGACCTTCGCTACGACAAGACGTCCGTAGCACGCTGGCTCCGTGGCCAGCAACCCCGCGGCCGCGCGCCGGGCATCATCGCCGAGGCGCTCGGCCGCAAGCTCGGACGCACGGTCACCATCGACGAGATCGGCATGGCCAACGGCAAGAACCTCGCCTCCGGCGTCGGTCTCCAGTTCTCCCCGACCGTGCTCGGGGCCATCGAGCAGGTCTGCGAACTGTGGCGCAGCGACGTCGGCCGGAGGGATTTCCTCAGCGGGACCTCCGTGGCGTCCTCCGCGCTGGTGGAACCCAGCCGCGACTGGCTGATCACCGGCGCCGACCCCCAGGTCGCGCGGAACGCGGGCGCCCGCGTCGGCTCCTCCGACGTCGACGCCGTGCGGGCCACCACCGATGCCCTGGTCGAGCTCGACCACCGCTACGGCAGCGGGCACGTACGGCCCGTCGTCGTCCACTACCTCAACAGCGTCGTCTCCGGGCTGCTCGCCGGCTCGTACCGGGAATCCGTCGGACGGGAACTCTTCGCCGCCGTCGCCCGGTTGACGGAGCTCGCCGGGTACATGGCCGTCGACACGGGCCAGCCGGGGCTCGCGCAGCGCTACTACATCCAGGCCCTGCGGCTCGCGCAGGCCGCCGGGGACCGCGGCTACGGCGGCTATGTGCTGGCCGCCGGGATGAGCCACCTCGCCGCGTCCCTCGGCAACCCGCGCGAGATCGCCCAACTCGCCAAGGCCGCGCAGGAAGGGGCGCGGGGCCAGGTCACCCCGCGCGCCGAGGCGATGTTCTGCGCCGCCGAGGCCCGCGGGCACGCGCTCATGGGCGACGCGCGGGCCTTCCAGGCCGCCGCCGGGCGGGCCCTGAACAGCCTCGAACAGGCGAATGGCACCGGTGACGACCCGGCGTGGATCCGGCACTTCGACCACGCCTACCTCGCCGACGAACTCGCCCACTGCCACCGCGACCTCGGCCAGGCCGACCAGGCGCGCCGCCAGGCGGAGGACGCCATCGCGGGCCACCCGGAGGAGCGGGTGCGCCGCCGTGCCATCGGGATGCTGCTGCTGGCCACGGCACAGGTGCAGCAGCGCGACGTGGACGAGGCGTGCGCCACGGGCACGCGGGCGCTGGAACTGCTCGGAACGCTGCGCTCCAACAGGGGGGCGGAGTACCTGGAGGACTTCCAGCAGCGGCTGGCGCCCTACCGGGAGGAGCCGGTGGTACGGGAGTTCGGGGCGCGGCTGGAGGTGCAGGCGGCGTAGGCCGCCACTGGGGGAGCGATTTGTCGTGGGGTGCCCGTATTTCAACGGATGCGGCCAGTGGGCGCGATGCCATTGGGGACGCGTGCGGGTGCGGGCGTTCGGGAGCGGCACGGTGCGGTGCCGGGGTGGGGCCTCCCTTGCGGCCCCACCCCTCCCGGCCGCGGCGGCTCAGTGACGGCTCAGCGGTGGCTCAGCCGTCGGGGTTGGCCTCCAGGCAGGTCAGTTCGATGCTGTCGATGACCGCCTCGTGCGTCTGGTGGGTGAGTTGGGCGACGTTCTCGATGCCGACCGCCATCCAGCCCGACAGGCTCATGATGAGCACGCGCAGCCCGTCCGTGCCGTGCTTGGCGAGCACCGCGTCGGCGACCTTCATGGCCTCCTCGGGCACGCGCTCGGCCGGTTCGAGGCCGACGACCGTACGCATCAGGCCGATCGTGGTGTGCGAGATCTCCGGTGCGATCGCCCGCAGCCGACGGTCTTCCTCCTCGTCCACTCTTCCCCTCCTTCTGCCCATGATTTCCTGGTTACTTGGGAGCACCGTAGGGCACGGAGCAGAGGCGCGCACGCCCGCTTGACAAGCCGGCGGACGGCCTTCCGGGGGCCGGGGCCGTACGACGGAGAGCGGACTCGGACCTGGTGCCGGGGGCGTACCCGGTACGTACCTCGCCCACCCGCCCGCCCGATCACCCGGAAGGGGTCCGCACCCCTCCCCCTGCCGCCCACCCGCCGTCGGCGTCGCACGGCCGCGCCACCACGACACCCACCCGCCCGCCCGATCACCCGGGAGAGGGTCGGCACCCCACCCCCCGTCATCCACTCGCCATCGGCGTCACACGGCCGTCACCACAGCGCCCGCTCGCACAGCCGCGACCGGTCACGAGGCGTTCGCACCCCTCCATCTGCCACCCGTCGTTGGCGTCGCACGGCCACGCCACCACGACACCCACCCGCCCGCCCGATCACCCGGGAGAGGGCTGGCACCCCACCCCCCGCCATCCACTCGCCATCGGCGTCACACGGCCGCCACCACAGCGCCCGCTCGATCGGTCACGAGGGGTTCGCGCTTCTCCATCTGCCACCCGCCGTCGCCACGACGCCGTCCGATTGCCCAGGAGGGGTGCCCCGATCGCCATCGGCATCGCACGGCCGTCACCACAGCGCCCGCTCGCCCACCCGATCGGTCACGAGGGGTTCGCGCTTCTCCGTCTGCTCTCCATCTGCCGCCCGCCGTTGGTGTCGTGCCGTCGGCGGTACACGGGTCTTTGCCGGCCGATGCGGACACTCGCTCTCACCTCGTGCACCCGTGCCCCACCCGAAGCACATGGCACGGCGCCGCGGCGACCCGGTAGCGTGAGCCGACGCTTCCGTAAAGTCCCGTTACAGCTTGAGGAGTCCCGGTGACGCAGAGCGGACAGGGAAACGCGCCGCGGCCTCCCGCGCAGCCACCGCGCGAGGGTGTCGTGCTGCCCGCTCAGCCGGAGGCCGACCGGTGGGCCGCCGACGCGCCCGCCCCCGGCCGCCCCTGGGGTCAGCCCTGGGGTCCGGACGCGCAGCGCGCGCCACTCCCCCCGGAGGCCCCGCCCGGCGCACCGCTCCCGCCCGCCCACGCACCCGGTGTCCGGCGGCAGCCGGGCGACTCCGAGGCCACCCAGTACCTGCCGCCGGTGCTGGGCAACGGCACCGACCCCGGAATGCCGGACCCCGCTTCGGCCGCCACCCAGTACCTGCCGCCTGTCGGCAACGGCCCCGTCCCCGGCGCGCCGATGCCACCCGCGCCGTACGCGTCGACGGACGCGACGCGGTACATACCCCCGGTGACGGGCGGGCCGTCCGTACGGGACGAGGCCGCTACGCAGTACCTGCCGCCCGTGCCCGCGGGCGGGCCGGGCGAGGCCACCCAGCTCCTGCCTCCGCAGTCGGGCGGAACGGAACTCCCGCAGTACCTGCCGCCGGTGCAGGACGGTCCCGCGACGCAGTACCTGCCCCCGGTGGCGGACGGGCCGTCCGTACGGGACGAGGCCGCCACGCAGTACCTGCCGCCGGTGCCTCCGGCTCCGGTTTCGGCGCTTCCGCACATATCCCCGGCCGGCGGTGCGTCCTTCGCGCAGTCGGGGGAGCGGCCGCCGCCGGCCGAATTCGACGGGTTGTTCCGTGAGAGCAGCGCGGCCGCCGAGCGGAAGACGCAGGGCTTCGCGCAGCCGGGGGCGCAGCCCGGACAGCAGCCCGGACAGCGGCGGCAGGCGCCACCGCCCCGCGGCCCCCAGGCGGGCCCGCCGCCACAGCCTCAGCCCCAGGAACCGTCCCGGTCCCGGAAGAAGCTGCCGACCCCCGCGATCGTCGGCATCGTCGTCGCGGCCTGCGCGGCGGCCGGGCTCGGCGCCGGCGCGCTGCTCAGCGGCGGTGGCGGCGACCAGAAGAGCGACCAGCAGAACACCGCGGCGAGTTCGACGGCCCCCAGCACGGACGCGAAGCAGCCCGAGGACGCGAAGAAGGAGCCGTCGGCCAAGGCCGACGACCCGGCACTCGCCCAGGCGAAGGCGCTGGACGCGCTGCTGAAGGACAGCAACAACAGCCGTGACGCCGTCGTCAAGGCCGTCGACTCGATCAGGAGCTGCAAGGACCTCGACACGTCGGCCAACGACCTCCGGGACGCGGCGAAGCAGCGCGACGGCCTGGTGACCCGCCTTCAGCAGACGACCATCGACAAGCTTCCCAACAACGCCGACCTGTCGGCGCAGCTGACGAAGGCGTGGCAGTCGTCCTCCTCGGCGGACAGCCACTACGCGACGTGGGCGGGTCAGGCAGGCGCCAAGGGCGGCTGCACCAAGGGCCACCCCAAACCGACCGCGGACGGCGCGGCGGCCGACAAGGCGAGCGACGACGCCACGGCAGCCAAGAAAAAGGCGGCCGACCTCTGGAACCCCATAGCGAAGAAGTACCACCTGACCCCCCACAAGTGGACCCAGCTCTAGCCCTCGCCGGAGTAATGGCGCAGCCCCTCCGGGACCGTTGGCCGGGCGGAGAGAGCGCTGCGGCGACGGCCGCATGACGCCGACGGCAATCGGGCGGCAGAGGGTGAGGGCGCTCGGCCCCTTCTGAACGATCAGCCGGGCGGGCGGGCGTCGTTGTGACGGCGATGGTGAGTGGGTGGCAGGTGGCGGGCTCCACGCTCCCCTTCCGAACGATCAGCCGGGCGGGCAGGGGGCCGCCGTGGTGACGGCCGCACGACGCCGACGGCGATCGGGGCACCCCTCCTGGGCAATCGGACGGTGTCGTGGCGACGGCGGGTGGCAGATGGAGAAGCGCGGCCCCTCGTGACCGATCGAGCGGGCGCTGTGGTGACGGCCGTGTGACGCCGATGGCGAGTGGATGGCGGGGGGTGGGGTGCCAGCCCTCTCCCGGGTGATCGGGTGGGCGGGTGGGTGTCGTGGTGGCGTGGCCGTGCGACGCCAACGACGGGTGGCAGATGGAGGGGTGCGAACGCCTCGTGACCGGTCGCGGCTGTGCGAGCGGGCGCTGTGGTGACGGCCGTGTGACGCCGATGGCGAGTGGATGGCGGGGGGGTGGGGTGCCGACCCTCTCCCGGGTGATCGGGTGGGCGGGTGGGTGTCGTGGTGGCGCGGCCGTGCGACGCCGACGGCGGGTGGGCGGCAGGGGGTGGGGTGCGGACCCCTTCCGGGTGATCGGGCGGGCGGGTGGGCGAGGTGGTGGCGACCGGTCAGACCCCCGCCTGCGGACGCAGAGGGGGAACGTACGATCGAGACCGTGCAAGCAGCTTCCGAGAAGTCTTCCCGCCGCGGCCGCCGCTCGACCACCATGGACGGCATGCCGCTCAATGACATGCCGTGGTGGCGCTGGCGCGCGAACGTGCGCTCCGCGCTGCACATGCTCTCGGACCCGGTCTTCCAGCAGGAGCGCTGGCTCATCGGGCACGAGGGCTTCGGGGACGTGACCGACGCCGTCTACCGCCTGGTCGAGGACACCTGGCTGGACAACTGGTCGGCCGAGAAGTACATCGGAACGATCTTCCGGGACTCCGCCGAGGCCGCCGTCGTCGACGTCGCCGTGCTCCGGGTGCTGCGGATCATGCACCAGGTCGGGCCCGACGCCCCGGTCTCCGCGTACCTGGACCACCACGGCTGGCCGGAAGCCGTACGGGCGGCCCGCGAGGCCCACGTGCGGCTGGCGGCGAGCGACGGTGACGACCCGGACGTACCGCCCCGCCCGCTGGACGTCCTGGCCCTGGCGACCGGCGCCCGCTGAGGCGACCGGCGCCCGCTGAGGCGACCGGCGCCCGCTGAGGCGGCCGCCGGCCGGCGCGGTCGGGAGGGGGTCGCCGGATGTGCGACGCTATTGGGCTATGAACGCCTCGCAGTCCCCCACCGAAGGGGCCCCGGAACAGTACGTCCTCACTCTCTCCTGCCCGGACAAGAAGGGCATCGTGCACGCGGTGTCCAGCTATCTCTTCATGACCGGCTGCAACATCGAGGACAGCCAGCAGTTCGGCGACCGTGACACCGGGCTCTTCTTCATGCGGGTGCACTTCGGTGCGGACGCCCCGGTGACGCTGGAGAAGCTGCGGGCCAGCTTCGCGGCGATCGGCGACAGCTTCCGGATGGACTGGCAGATCCACCGGGCCGACGAGAAGATGCGCATCGTCCTGATGGTGTCCAAGTTCGGGCACTGCCTCAACGACCTGCTGTTCCGCTCACGGATCGGCGCCCTGCCGGTCGAGATCGCGGCGGTCGTCTCCAACCACACCGACTTCGCCGAGCTGGTCGGCTCGTACGGCGTCCCCTTCCACCACATCCCGGTGACGAAGGAGAACAAGGCGGAGGCCGAGGCGCGTCTGCTGGAGCTCGTCCAGGCGGAGAACGTCGAACTGGTCGTGCTGGCCCGCTATATGCAGGTCCTCTCCGACGACCTCTGCAAGGTCCTCTCCGGCAGGATCATCAACATTCACCACTCCTTCCTGCCGAGTTTCAAGGGCGCCCGCCCGTACCACCAGGCGCACGCGCGCGGTGTGAAGCTGATCGGCGCCACCGCGCACTATGTGACGGCCGACCTCGACGAGGGCCCGATCATCGAGCAGGAGGTCGAGCGGGTCGGCCACGGCGTCACCCCCGACCAGCTGGTCGCCATCGGCCGCGACGTGGAGTGCCAGGCGCTGGCCCGTGCCGTGAAGTGGCACAGCGAGCACCGCGTCCTCCTCAACGGCCGGCGGACGGTCGTCTTCGCCTAGGGGCCGGTCCTGTCCCGGCCGTCACAGCCGGGACAGGGACGCGGTCGCCAGGAGGACGTCGCGGATGGCCTGGCCGTCGCCGTTCCGGCCGACGGCCGCGTCCTCCGGGGGTATGTGGCCCGCGGCCAGTCGGCAGAACTCGATGCCGTCGAGCGCCACATGGGCCACCGTCCCCTCCGGCGACGCGAGGGCGCCGGGGGAGTCCAGCGGGATGTACCAGTGGCCGCCGCCGCTGCCCTCGACCTCCAGGTGGAGCGCGCGGCCCGGGGTGCCCGCCGCGACCAGGGTGCGGGCCGGCGGCGCGAGCCCGGCGCGACGGCGCCCCGCCAGGGCCGCCGGGAGCATCCGGGCCGCCAGGCCCACCATGTGCCGGAGGTGGCCGGGCGCGGGCGGGTCGTAGGGATAGTCGACGGCGTCCGCGATGTCCGTGGCGTGCACCCAGCACTCGAAGGCACGGTCGACGAAGGAGTCCCGCAGGGGCAGGCTGAACGGGCCGTACGGCACCGGCAGATCCGCCGCGTCGCCACCGGCGAACGACACGCCCCGGACCATCGCCGTGCTCTGCTCGCGCCAGGCGCTGTGCGCCGCGCCGGGCGTCTGCCCGTCGGGGTCGCGCGCCCAGAGGGCCTCGGTGCGTTCCTCGGGCGAACCGCCCTCTCCCGCCCCGGGCCCCAGCGGATCCGGCAGCCCGAGCCCGGTGGCGACCAGGCCGTCGACGGCCCGGAGGTGGCCGATCACCGCGGCCGCGCTGATGTCCCGCGCCATGGACCGCTCGCCGTCGAACCACCGCAGCCGCACCGGCGCCCGCCACTCGGCCTCGCCGATGTCGCGGAGCAGGGCGTCGAGCCGCGCCGTCTCCGCGTCGTACGGCGCGGCCCAGTCCGGCACGGGGATGCGGGCGGGACGCCGCCCCAGGCAGGAGGCGAGCACCCGGGAGCGCAGCCTGGGGTCGAGGTCGAGGCTGTCCTCCGGGTGCAGCAGCGCGACCGCGTCCCGCAGCCGTACGGCCTCGTCCGCGCAGGAGGCGCAGTCGGTCAGGTGCTCCTCGACGGCGGCCGTCTCGGCGCCGGAACAGGCGGCCAGGGCCCAGGCCCCGAGCAGGGACTTGAGCACCCCGTGGCTCCGCGCCGCCTCGCTCATCGCACGCTCCCGTGGGTGCGCGGGGATGCCGTCCGGGGGCCGCGGTGCGCGGTGGACAGCAACTGCAGCCCGAGCCGCAGCCTGCGGCGGGCCTCGTCCTCGGTGACGCCGAGGCGGGCGGCGGCCTGGCGGTAGTCGAGGCGGCGCCGGTAGGCGAGGTCCAGCGCGGCGCGCAGCGGGGCGGGCATGGAGGTCGCGATGTAGTCGGCGCGGGCGGCGGCGGAGGCCGCGCCGACCTTCTCCTCGATCTCCTCGGGGGTGCTCCGCCCGTCGTCCTGCGACTGCCGTAGCCGCTCCACGGCCCGGTGGTGGGTGAGGTCGGCCATCCACGAGCGCAGGGAGCCCTGCTTCGGGTCGAAGGCGCCGGGGTGCTCCCAGACGTAGGCGAAGACCTCGCGCGTGACGCGGTCGGCGCCGCTCTCGCAGCCGAGCACCCGGTGGGCCTGGGAGTGGACGAGGGAGGCGAAACGGTCGTAGAGCTCGCCGAGCGCGGCCGCCTCACCGTGCGCGAGCCGCTGTTGCATCTTGCGGTCCCACTTGGGTGGTGCGTCCGCCATGCCGCCCCCTCCGTGCGTCCTGTGCGTCCTGTGCGCCCTGCCGTGCGTGCCCCGGACCGGCATACCGCAAGCGCGTACGACGTACCGATGATCGCTCGTGCTTGTGCTCGGCGTCACATGCTTTCCGAATGTAGTCGCCGGGTCTGACAGCGCAGCCGCGTTTGCGGCAAACGCACCCCGTGATCGGGTGCGGATGGTATTGCCGCGGTCACTTTCCGCACCATTGTCCGATCGTTATGGATCGTGAGTGCGCGAATGTGCCGATGTGTTATGCGGGTGTGACCGGAACTAGGAGAATCGAGGGTTCGAGCTGGGCATAGGCTCGATGAGGGCCGGTTGCCGCTGTGCGTTTCACGCGGGAGCGATCGGGCACCCGCAACCGCGGAAGGGTCCGTTCCGGTGAACGAGGGACCGAGCGAAGGGGCTTCGAGCGCGTGACGCTGAAGGTGAAGGACGCCGAGCGGGGGGACTGGGCAGTCCTCCTTGTCTCCGGCGAGATGGACCTGGTGACGTCGCCGGTGGTCCGGCAACGCGTGCACGACGCGGTCGCGGAAGGGCGCCGGAGCCTGGTGCTCGATCTCGCGGAAGTGCGCTTCTGCGACTCCAGCGGCGTCGGCGTGCTGATCGCCGCCCGCCGCTTGATGCGCTCCTGTCAGGGGCGGCTGAGACTCATCCTGCCGGCGCAGGGCGGCCCGGACGGCTCGCACGTCAACAGGGTGCTCGCGGCACTCGGGGTGCGGCGGCTGTTCGACATCTATCCCGACCTGGCGACGGCCACCCACGAGAAGCCGCTGTCCGCGTAGCGCCGGACGGTTCACCCTTCCAGGGGAAGTTCCGCCCGTACGACGAAGCCGCCGTCGTCCGTGCCGTGGGCGGTGAGCGTTCCCCCCAGGCTCTGCGCGCGCTCGCGCAGGCCCACCAGGCCGTGACCGCCGCCGGGCAGACCCGGGGCCGGTGCCGCCGCGTCCGGCGGCCCGTTGCGGACCTCGACCAGCAGCCCGGCCGCCGTCTCCGCCACGCGCACGCTCACGCGCGCGCCGGGCGCGTGCTTGCGGGCGTTGGTCAGTGCCTCCTGCACGGTGCGGAACGCCGCGCGCTCCACGGGCTCCGAGCGCTCCGCCGCCGGGTCGCATGTGCTCTCGTACGCGACGTCCATGGCGCACAGGCCGATCAGCCGCGGCAGGTCGGCGAGGCTCGGCTGCGGGGTGAGCTCCTCGGTGTCCGCGCCGGCGGCACGCAGGATGCCCACCATGTGCCGGAGTTCCTCCAGGGTGCGCACGGACAGTTCACGGATCTTCGTGGCCCCTTCGCGCGCCCGCTCGTCCTGGGTGCTGATCTGCACGGCGCCCGCCTGGAGGCTGATCAGGCTGACCTGGTGGGCGACGACGTCGTGCATCTCCCGGGCGAGCCGGGCGCGTTCCGTGGCCAGCACCTGGTCGGCGAGGAGCCGGTCCTCGCGGGCGCGGCTGCGGGTCAATTCGTCGAGCCGGGCGGCGAGTTCGCGGCGGGTGCGGGCGAGCAGCCCGAAGGCGACGGGGGCCGCCGCGGTGGCGAGGGCGTCGACGAACAGCAGCGCGTTCTCGCGGCGGTCCTCCAGGGAGAAATCGGAGAGGGGGTACGGCAGGAAGTGCGCGGTGGTCAGCAGCAGTGCCATCGCGCCCAGCAGGCGCCTGTCGGTGCGGAGCGTGGCCACCGTGTAGAGCGCGATCATCGGCGCGAACCAGATGTAGCCGATGTAGATGCCCGGCAGCGTGACCAGGAAGACGAGCACGGGGAACCTGCGCCGCCACAGCAGCGCCGCCGCCGCGAGCAGCGACACCCCCATGCCGGTGCCCAGCCCGGCCCCGTTGACGAGCAGCGCGTCCACCGCGGCCAGCAGCGCGGGCACGACGACCGGCGCGCCGTCCCGCACCCGGGACGGCACCCGGCCCGTGAGCGCCCTGCGGGCGCGCCGGATCACTGCGGGCCGCCCTGGGCGGGCCCGCCGGGCGGGCCCCCGGGCCGGCCGCCCGCCGGCCGGGGCGTCGCGACCAGCCCGGCGCGGTCGGCGATGATCGCGGCCTGCACCCGGTTGAGGCCGCCCAGCTTGCCGAGGACGGCGCGCACGTGGTCCTTGACGGTGCTGGGGGCCAGGCCCATGCGTTCGGCGATCTGCGGGTTGGCCAGGCCCGCGCCCAGGTGGCCGAGGACCTCGCGCTCGCGCGGGGTCAGCGCGGCCACCGCCCGCGCGGCCGTCGACTCCGCCTCCGCGGCGAGATAGCCGCCGATGACCGCCCGCGTCACCCCGGGGTCGAGGACGCTGCCCCCGGCCGCGAGCGTCCGCACCGCCTGGACGAGCTGCTCCGGGTCCGTGTCCTTCAGCAGGAAGCCGGTGGCCCCGCCGCGCAGTGCGGCGGCGAGGTACTCGTTGGCGTCGAAGGTGGTGAGCATGGCGACGGCGGGCGGCCGGGGCAGCTCGCGCAGGGCGCGCAGGACGGTCAGCCCGTCGACGTCCGGCATCCGGATGTCGAGCAGGACGACGTCCGGGGCGGAGCCGAGCACGGTGTCCACGGCTTCGCCCCCGCCGCAGTCCGCGACGACCTCGATGTCCGGGGCCGTGCCCAGGATCATCCGCAGCCCGGACCGGACGAGCTGCTCGTCGTCCACCACCGCAACACGGATCACCGACCGCTACCTCTTCCTGTCCGCTTCTGCCGTCCGGAGGGTCTCCAGACTGCCGCACCGCCCCGACAGAGGCGGATAGAAACGGAGCGTAAGGCTCCACTCGCTGGTTTGTCCGCTCCATGACGCACCCCCGCCGACCGGAGGGGGTCGCTTCGGACTCAGGACGGATGGCGCGCGGGGCGCGGGCAGGGCACAGTCCTGGTGCCGCCCCTCCGTGGCGGACTCCGCCGCGTCCCCCACAAGCGACGGCTTCTTCCACGGAGGGGCCCCGCCCGGCGGGGCCCGTGGCGAGGTCCGGCCGGGTCCGTGGCGAGGTCCGGCGCGTCAGAACGACGGCGGTTCCTTCGGGGCGGGCCCCAGCGTCGTGGTGCCCGGAGCCGCGCGGTGCCCGAGCCCCGTGCGGTACGCGTCCAGCGCCGCCTCGATCCGTCCGGTGCGCCGCAGCAGGTCCCCCAGCAGCCGGCACAGGTCCGCGAGATCGCCGGCCGCCCCCGTCCGTTCCAGCAGCGACAGCGCCGAGCAGTAGTGCTCCTCCGCCGTCTCGTTCTCGCCGCGTTCCTCCGCGATCAGGCCCAGCAGCCGGTGCGCACCGCCCGCGTGGACCGCACCGCGCTCGGCACCCAGCGCGGAGGGCGCCAGCAGCGGCCGCAGCAGCCGCTCCGCCTCGTCCGTCTTGCCGCGCCGCCGGAGCACGTCCGCCAGCTCCACCTCCACCTGCACGGTGAACAGCGCGGCCCGTTTGGACGCCAGCATGTCCCGGGCCGTGCGCAACTCGCTCTCCGCGCCTTCCAGATCGCCGTCCTGCGCGCGGACATAGCCGCGCATCCAGTGGCAGTGGGCCAGTTCCGTACGGATCTGCAGCTGCCGGTAGAGCTCCTGCGCCTTGGCCAGGGACGCGTCGGCCTCGGCGATGCGCCCCTCGGCGATGAGCGTACGGGCCACCCCCCGGTGCATCCTCGCGACGAGCGCCGGATCGTCCACCTGGGGCGCGAGCGCCAGCGCCAGCTCCGCGGCGTGCGCGGCCCGTACATGCGCCCCCATGTCCATATAGGGCGCGATGGACGCCGTGTAGAGCAGCAGCAGCGCGTCCGGGTCGTGCATCCCCGACGCGTTCAGTTCATCGACCGCGGTCTCCAGCAGATAGCAGGCATAACGCAGTTCCCCCGCGAGCAGGTGGGCGGTGGCGCGCCCCCGGAGCGCGGGGACGCGGCGCGGCAGCGGCTCGTCCGCCAGGAGCTGCTCCGCCGCGGCGAAGTGCTCGCGGGCCGCCACGAGATCGCCCGTCTCCAGGGCGCAGTCCCCGAGCCCGAGCAGCGCGGCCGCCTGCTCGGACACCAGCTCCAGCCCGGCGGCCTCGTCCCGCAGCGCCCGGAACAGCGCGGCGGCGTCCTCCGCCGCCCCCGTGGCCAGCGTCCGGCGGGCGTCCGTCAGCCGCATCCGCAGCCCCGTCGCCAGATGCGGCGGGCGGCCCGTGGCGAGCTCCTCCACCGTGGTGCCGAGACGCTCCGCGAGGTGGCGCAGGGCGTTCTCCGAGGGGCGCACCCGCCCGGCCTCCAGGGTGGACACATACGCGGCCGTGTAGGCGGGCTCCGCCAGCTGCCGCTGCGTGAGGCCCTTCTCCGTACGCAGCCGCAGCACGCGCCGGCCTATGTCGGCGGGCTCGTCCGCCCGTGTGCCGTGGGTGCTGTTCTCCGCCACTGCCGCCCCTCGATAGGTTGACGCCGAGCGATGCACGCCGTGAGTCAAACCCGTCCGGGCCCGTCCACGGCGGTTCGATGTCTTACTGATGCCTGTCCGATGTCCGTCCGACATCAGGCCGGGCCCGCGCACACCAGGGTGGAAACCATGCCGGAGACCGTCGGCGAGGCGGCCGTCACGACGAGCACCGGCGGGACGGTCCTCCGTCAGCCCGGCCTCGTCCTCACCGATCACCACTTCGACCTGCCGCTCGACCACGCCGAGCCCGGCGGCGAGACCATCCGGGTCTACGCCCGCGAGGTCGTCGCCACCCGCCGCGAACACGACGACCTGCCCTGGCTGGTCTACCTCCAGGGCGGACCCGGCTTCGCCGCGGGCCGCCCGGTCGGCCGCGAGAACTGGCTCGACCGCGCCCTGGAGGACTACCGCGTCCTCCTCCTCGACCAGCGCGGAACCGGACGCTCCACCCCCGCGGACCGGCAGACGCTCCCGCTCCGCGGCACCCCCGCCCAACAGGCCGACTACCTCGCCCACTTCCGGGCCGACTCCATCGTCCGCGACTGCGAGCTGATCCGCGCCCGGCTCACCGGCGGCCGCCCCTGGACCGTCCTCGGACAGAGCTTCGGCGGCTTCTGCGCCGTCACCTACCTCTCGTACGCACCCGAAGGGCTGACGGAGGTGCTCATCACCGGCGGCCTGCCCTCGCTCGACGCCGACGCGGACACCGTCTACCGCGCCGCCTACCCCCGCATGGAGCACAAGACCCTCGCCCACTACGCGCGTTACCCCGGCGACGAGGAGGCGGCCCGGCGCATCGCCGCCCACCTCGCCACCCGCGAGGAGGTGCTCCCCGACGGCACGCTGCTCTCCGTCGAGGCCTTCCAGCAGCTCGGCATCCTCCTCGGCACCGGCGACGGCTCGCACCGGCTGCACTACCTCCTGGAGGACGCCTTCGTGGACACCGTCGCGGGCCCGCGGCTGTCCGACGCGTTCGCCGAGGCGGTCGCCACGGTGCTCTCCCGCGCCCACTGCCCGCTCTACGCGATCCTCCATGAGGCCATTTATGCCCAGGACGGGCAGGCGACGCACTGGTCCGCCGAACGCGTACGGGCCGAATTCCCCCAGTTCGACCGCCACTTCGAGCCCGGCGCGCGCTTCCTCTTCACCGGCGAGACCGTCCACCCCTGGATGCTCCGCACCCACCCGGCCCTGCGCCCCCTGCGCCACACCGCCGAACTCCTCGCCGAGCGCAAGGGCTGGCCGCGCCTGTACGACCCGGAACGGCTCGCCCGCAACACCGTCCCCGTCGCAGCCGCCGTCTACCACGACGACCTCTACGTCGACACGGAACACTCACTGCGGACCGCGCGGACCATCCGCGGCCTGCGCACGTGGGTGACGAACGAGTACGAGCACGACGGGGTACGGGCGGGCGGGGGAGCGGTGCTGGACCACTTGCTGCGCCTGGTACGCGACGAGGCGTGACGCGAGGGGGTGCGGGGGGGCGCGCGGGGGCGCGCGGGGGCGCGGGGGTGCGCGCGGGGGCGCTTCCGTCAGTGCCGGGTCAGCGTGCCGTTTGCCAGGTCAGCGAGGTCCGCATGCGGTCCCGCAGCTCCGGGTCCCGTACCGCCGGCGTCGTGTCGGCCGCCTTCGCCGTCACCCGGTGCGGGTGGCCGTCCGCCGGGACGCCGAGCGAGCGGGGCGTGACCGAGACCCGGCCGCGCGCGTCCTGGACCTCGCGCCCGTCGACGTACCACCGCACCACCACGCTGTCGGCGGGCGGCCGGACCGCGATCCGCTCGCTCCGGCCGACCTCGGCGTCCGTGCGGCGGTCGCTCGTCAGCGCCTTCGCGTGCCGGTAGAAGCCCGCGATCATCGCCTCCCTGCCGGGCAGATTGAACTCGCGCCCCAGGGTCCGCATGATCGAGTTGTCGGTGGGGCGGAAGAGCCCCTTGGGGTAGTAGCCGCCGCCCTCGTACGCGCCGACCGTCCCGCCGTCCGGCGAGGTCCGGCCGATCCAGCGGTACCACTTCTGCCGTTGGGCGGTCATCTCGGCGGCGGTCAGCTCGGTGATGTTGGCCTGGCCCGGTTCGGCGCCGGTGTAGGTGCCGTACTCGTCGTACTGGTACTCGTCGGCGAGCTTCCCGAGGGAGTGGCCGGTCTCGTGGACGGCGATCTGGTCGGACTTGGCGTGGTCCGAGGAGGCGGTGGCGATGCCGTCGTAACCGACCTTGGAGACGATGTCGTTGTAGCCCGCGCCGCCGTACTTGGTGGAGTTGGCGAGGACCACGACGAGGTCGGCGGCGGGCGCCTGGGCCGCGTACGACTCGACCCTGCCGGTGTCGACGCAGAGCAGCCGCTCGATGCCGTCGCAGAAGAAGCCGGAGTGCAGGGCGGTGTCCTTGGTGACCTCCTTGCCCGGGTCCCCGGAGACGCCCGACTCGCGGGAGACGGCGTCGACGGCCCACACGTTGAAGAGATTCCGGTACGAGGCGTAGGGCTCGACGGCGGACATCTTCGCCCACTTGGCGCGGACGGCCGCGTGGAAGTCGCCCTGCTGGCCCGCCGTGTAGCCGTCGCCGATGAACACGACGTCCAACTTGTCGGCGACCGGGCCGTTCCGCACGATCGGGGTCACATCGCCGTCACCGCGGACGGAGGGCCGCAGGGCGTGCGGTGGCGTGGGGGACGCGGGGACGGTGGTGTGGCGGGGGTGGCCGTCGGGGCCGGTGAAGTACTCGACGTGCTGCGTCCGTTGGCTCCCCGGCGGTGTGTCGCCGAAGGCCGCGGGCGCGGTCGCGGCGGCCAGCGCCGCCGTCAGGGTCGCGCTGAGCGCGAGGGATATTCGTCTGTGCATGGGGGGTCCTCCCGAGTCCTCGCGGCTCTTGTTAAGCGGCGAGTCAAGTCCAGTTGAGGCGCGGCTCAACGTAGGGCTTGGGGAGACGACGGGCAATGGCCGAGGGGGATTTCCCTGGTCGGCGGGGCCCTGGCCGGGCCGGGGCCAAGGTGCTCTGCCGTCTGCCGTCTGCCGTCTGCCGTCTGCCGTCTGCGGCGGGGGCGGCCTGCGGCCGCGTCCTCAAGCTCCCCCAGCTACCGCTGGGAGGTGCCCCCAGGACGGGCTGGTTTTGCCGGCCGAGGCCATGAGTCTGCGGGTCCGGCCCGCGCATTCGCTGCCACGGTCCGCGCAATTCAGCCCGTCCGGCGTTTGAGGACACCGCGCGGAGCGTGGTGCGGGGTCCGGGGCGGAGCCCCGTGCGAACCGGGCCGCGGTGTGACCGTGGGAGTGCGGGCGGGAGCCCGCGGTCGGTCAGCCCGCGTCGAATACGTCCGACCCCGAATAGGCCCGCTCCAGCCGCGCGCACGCGCGGTCGAGGGTGTCCGTGAACGCCTCGCGGATGCGTGCCGCCGGTTCGCCCGCCGCGAGCTTCTCATGGAGGACGTCGAAGACCAGTTGCCGCGTCGCGACAGCGAATGAAGCGAACACCGCCAGCTCCGCGTGGAGCCCCGGCTCCTCCCGTACCCGGGCGCCGGCCTGTGCGACGAGGAGGTCCAGGAGCCGCTCCTGCCGCCGCTGTGTGAAGGGCAGATAGCTGCGCTCCAGCGCGGGGCTGCCGAGCAGCACGCGCGAGAAGACGCGGCCCTGCGCGATGGACTCCTCGCTGTTCAGGGCCAGTTCGCAGGCGGCCAGGCAGGACCGGCGCAGCCTGTCGACGAACCCGGTGCCGGCCGGTGCGTCCCGTACGGCCTCCCACAGCTGGGCGTCGAACTCCTCGCGGCGGCCGAAGAAGATGTCCTCCTTCGAGGCGTAGTGCGTGAAGACGGTGGCCGGCGCCACGTCCGCCTCGGCGGCGATCCGGGTGAGGGTGACGGCGTCGAAACCCTCCTCGGCGAAGAGGCGGAAGGCCGCTTCGGCGATCGCCTGTCGCGTGCGCTCCCGTTTGCGACCGCGTATCCCGGTCGCAGGCGATGCGGCCACAGGGGTCAGAGGGTCGACGGAGGCGTGCGTGGTCATGGGCTCAGGATACGTCCCCGGGAATAAAAAATAGAGGTGCTACATTTTTAGAGCAGCTCTAATTTTAGGGTGCCGCCGAAACGCTCGTGAGGACGTCCACGCCATGCCTGATCGCTCAGCCCCACCGATTCCGGCCCCGGCGCCGGCCCGGACGCCCGTACGGCCCTCCTCCGCGACCCCGGCCCCCGGCCCGTCCGGCAGAGCCCCCCGGTCCGCCGCGGCCGTCCTGTTCATCGCCTGCGCGGCCCAGTTCATGGTCATCCTCGACGTGTCGATCGTGAACGTGGCGCTCCCGTCCATACGCGCCGAACTCCACCTCAGCGGCGCGGGCCAGCAGTGGATCGTCAACGCCTACACGCTCGGCTTCGCCGGACTGCTGCTGCTCGGCGGCCGCGCGGCCGACCTCGTCGGCACCAAGCGCGCCTTCCTGGCCGGGCTCGCCGCCTTCACCGCGGCCTCCCTCGCCGGGGGTCTCGCCACCGACGGCACCCTGCTGATCGCCGCCCGCGCCGTGCAGGGCGTCGGCGGCGCGGTGCTCGCCCCCGCCACCCTCACCCTGATCATGACGACGTTCACCGAGCCCGCGGCCCGTACCCGCGCGATGGGCGCGTGGAGCGCCGTCATGGCGGCCGGCGGTGCCGCGGGCGCGGTCATCGGCGGCGTGCTCACCGAGTACGCGGGCTGGCGCTGGGTGCTGTTCGTCAACGTGCCCATCGGCGTCGCCCTGCTGGCCGCGGCCCTGGGGTACGTGCCGGCCACCGCCGCCGGGCGGGGCGGGCTGCGCCGCCTCGACCTCCCCGGCGCCGTGTCCGTGACCGCGGGCCTGACCGCGCTCGTCTACGGGATCATCTCCACCGAGACCCACGGCTGGGGCTCCCCGGCGGTGTGGGTGCCGCTCGCCGCCGGTGTGCTGCTGCTCCTGGCCTTCCTCGCCGTCGAGGCGAAGGTCGCCCACCCGCTCGTGCCGCTCGGCATCCTGCGCCGCCGCAGCCTGGCCACCGCCAACCTCGTCGTGCTCGGGATGGGCGCGGCCACCTTCGCCATGTGGTTCCTGCTGTCGCTCTACTTCCAGCAGATCCTGGACTACAGCGCGGTCGAAGCGGGCCTGTGCTTCCTGCCCGGCTCGCTCTCCATCATCGCGGGCGCGCAGCTCGCCACCCGGCTCGTCCCCCGGACCGGCCCGCGCCCGCTGCTGGTCACTGGCATGGCGCTCAGCACCGTCGGCTTCGTCTGGCTCTCCCGGATCGGCGCCGACGGAAGCTACGCGGCCGACGTGCTCGCACCGTTCGTCCTGGCCACCTTCGGCGCTGGCCTCGCCATGATGCCCGCCACCGTCGCCGCGACCAGCGGCACCGCCCGCGCCGAGGCCGGACTCGCCTCGGGCCTCGTCAACACCTCCCGGCAGGTCGGCGGCGCGCTCGGACTCGCGCTCCTGGCCACGGTCGCCTCGCATGTGACGGCAAGTCGGCTGGCCGGTCACCCCCATGACGTCCAGTCGGCGCTGGCCGCTGGATACGGCAGGGCCCTGCTCATCGCCGCGGCGTTCACGGCCTGCGCCGCTCTCGGGGCGCTCGCCGTGCCCCGGCAGAATGCGCGGAGCCACCACAAGAAGGAAGGTTGAACCATGCCCAATGAGTTGAACCACATCATCGTGCACGTGAAGGACCGCCACGCGAGCGCCGCCTTCGTCGCCGGCCTGATGGCCACCGCGCCGCCCGTGGACTGGGGCCCCTTCACCCAGATCACCAGCTCCAACGGCGTCGGCATCGACTTCGCCGACGACCTGGTGCCCGCGGACAACATCAACGGAAGCCACCTCGCCTACCTGGTGACCGACGCCGAGTTCGACGCCATCTTCGGCCGGATCCAGGAACAGGGCCTGTCCTACTGGGCCGACCCCGCGATGAGCCGCGAGGGCGAGATCAACCACAACTACGGCGGCCGCGGCGTCTACACCCTGGACCCCGGAGGCACCTGTGCCGTCGAGTTCATCACCACCCCCTACGCCGAGATCCCGGCCAGTGGGATGAAGCACCCCACCTGGCTCTGAACCACCGCCCTAACGCACCAACTCCCGCTCCAGCGGCGTACGGAACCGCGGCGTGACCCGTACACCGCTCAGCCAGGCGGACAACCGGGCGGCCTCCGCGGCGATCGCGGAAGCCGCCCCACGCCCCGCGTCCTCCAGCATCCGCAGGACGATCTCGCCGTCCGCCCGCTGCGCCCAGCCGCCCACGATCCGGCCGTTCCACCACACGGTCGGGCCGATGTTGCCCGCACGGTCGAAGAGCGCGGGCACATGGCCGGGCGACAGATACCAGTCGCGGCCGCGCCAGCCCATGGCCGTGGGGTCGAGCCCCGGCAGGAGCGCGGCCCACGGCTCCGCGGGCGCCACCTCCTCGACGTCGTCCGGCAACACAAAGCCGGGCCCCTCCGACAGACGCACCTCCCCGGCGCCCACATCGGCCAGCGCCCGGCGCGTGTCGCCGAGCGTCCAGCCCGTCCACCACTTCAGATCCGCCTCCGTCGCGGGCCCGAACGACGCGAGCCAGCGCCGCGCCACCTCCGCCTTCGCCTCCCGCACCGGGACGTCCGGCAGCGGGGCGACGGGCGCCCACGCGTACATGCTGCTGGTCCACGAACCGCGCGGACGGGCGCGCCGCACATGCCCGTCCGAGGCCAGCAGCCGCAACAGCCTGCTGCCGACGCTCTGCCGGCTCTCGTACGGCTTGCCCACCGAGACCGCGATCGACTCCCGCATCGCGGGCACGTCCTTGGCGAGCTCCGCGGTCGTCGCCTCGCCGCGCGCGGCCAGCGCGGCCAGCACCTCCCGCTCGGTCCGCGCCAGCCGCCGCTCGTCCCAGGCGCCCTCCGTGCCCTGCCGCAGGAACTTCAGGAACGCCGCCCGCTCCCGCGCCGCGATCGCACGCGCCGTCGAGGCGTTCACGTACGGGGCGAGCCCGGAACTCACGGCGAAGATCGTGTGCCGCATGGACAGCAGCTTCACCAGCGTCGCGTCCTCGTACAGCCCCCGCTCCACCTCCGCCACCGACGGCTCCACGAGCCGCGCGCACGCCGACAGATACACGGTCGCCGCATCGGTCGCATGCAGCCCGACCAGGGCGTCCGCGACCTCCTCGACGGCGCCGGCGCGATGGGCGGGGGAGAGGAGATGCCGCCGCCCGAGGCGGGCACGGCGCTGGTCATCGGTGATCCACGGGCTGCTCATGGGGGTGAGGGTAGGGGTGAAGTAGGTCGATTCCTGTCCTCCTCCGGTTCCCGTCCTCTCCTGTCATCCTCCGTCTGTTTCCCGTCCTCCTTCGTGGAGTCGCGGTCACCCGTGTCCATCACTACGGTGATCGTCATGAGCGGCGAGAAAGACCTGCGGAAACTGCTGACCGGCATGCGCCCGGAACTCAACCCCGGGCGCTACGTCTTCACGGCGGTCGCCGGTGACCCACCGGCCGGGCTCGCGCCCGTGGTCACCGTCGTCGAACCCGAAGGGCTCACCCTCGTCGTACGGCAGGAGGACGCCGACGCGGCGGGCCTGCCGTACGACTACGTCGCGGGCTGGCTCACCCTGCGCGTCCACTCCGCGCTCGACGCCGTCGGCCTCACCGCCGCCGTGGCCCAGGAGCTCGCCGCCGCGGGACTCAGCTGCAACGTCGTGGCGGGCTTCCACCACGACCACCTCTTCGTCCCGCACGACCGGGCCGCGGAGGCGCTCACCCTGCTGGAGAACCTCGCCGGCCGCTCCGCCTGACGGCTCCTCGCCCAGGCGCTCCTCGAACTGATCGACGCCCGGGAAGGATCATGGAATTCTTCGGGTAAGATTGCTTCCGCAACGCCGACCGGGCGGTCGAATTTCGGCCATCGGGGACGCTGAGCACTCGTAGCTCAACGGATAGAGCACTTGACTACGGATCAAGAGGTTGCAGGTTCGAATCCTGCCGAGTGCACCACCTCCTTCGGGAGTCCCACGGGAGCCGGACATCACCGGCTCCCGTTTCTGTTTGCCCCGCAACCCGCCTCGCGGTCTGCTCGCGGTCTGCTCGCGATCCGCCTCGTGACGTGGCTCGCGACCGTGGCTCGTCCGTGTGCTACTTCCCGCGCGACGCGAAGGCCGCGCCCACTATGCGCAGGATGTACGGCAGCTCGCTGGAGTTCGGCGGGCTGGTGTAGTTGAGGGAGTAGGCAACCCGGCGGGACAGATCCTTGGTGGCGAAGACGGCGTTGGTGTAGCCCGGTTCGGAGCCCGTCTTGCCCCAGACGACGGTGCCGTCCTTCAACTGGGTGCGCATCAGGCCGATGGCACTGAAGCAGGGGACGCCCGGGTCCTTGGGGTCGGTGAGGCTCGCGCAGTGCTTGTTGCCACGACCGTTGACGACCTTGGCCGGGTCGGGCAGCTCGAACAGCAGCTTCTGCTGGGACGGGGGCAGGAGCTTGCCCCGGAAGAGCGCGCTGATGAAGCGGTCCAGCTCCGAGGCCGTGGAGATCATGCCGCCTTCGGCCCAGGCGTACGGGCTCTGCTCGGTGACGTCGACCAGTCGGCCCCGCACCGTGCGGTAGCCGTGCGCGTGCGGCTCGGGCAGGGTGAAGTCGTTCGCGGCGGGGACGTATGTACGGCCCAGGCCGAGGGGGCGGGTGATGCGGTCGCGGACCTCCTGGGCGAACGTACGCCCCGTGACCCGCTCGATGATCAGGCCCGCCACATGGGTGTTGATGCCGTTGTACTGCTGGGTCGTGCCCGGGGCGGAGACCGGCTGCTTGCCGGTGACCGCGAGCTTGACGATCTCCGTGGGCGTCCAGGAACGGAAGCGGTTCTCCACGTACCACTGGTCGGGGTCGGCGGAGTCGGCGCCGGTCATCTCCGGCGAGGGGCCCGGCAGTCCGCTGGTGTGGTTGAGCAACTGCCCCACCGTCACGTCCCGGAACGCGTCGGGCAGCAGGTCCGGCAGATAGCGGTGGACCGGAGCCGCCAGGTCGACCTTGCGCTCTGCGACGAGCTGGAGCATCACGGTGCCGGTGAAGAGCTTGCTGATGCTGCCGATGCGGAAGGAGGAATCCGCCCGCACGGGCGCCTTCGTGTCCTTGTCCGCGACTCCCGCAACGCCCCACCAGTTGCCGTCCGAGCCCGCCACCCGGACGAGCGCACCGCTGACCTCGGCGTTGGGAATGCCGTCCAGCGACTGGCGCAGGGCCTTGGTGTCGAGGTGGTGGGAGGCGGCGCTCGCCATGGTGGTGGTGCCGAGGGCGGCCGCCGCCAGCAGGCCGGCGGTGGCCGACCACAGACCGCGGCGGCGGCCTCTGCCCGTGGGCCGCGCGGGCGGGCCCACGCGGATCTCCCGCGTGGCCGCCTGCCACGCCGTCGGCTTTCGCGTCAGTGTGTTCATGCCGGTCTCCCCCGTGCCGTTCCTCATGCCGAGAAGTCTTCCCGCCGGAGACCACCCGGCCATCCGGGCCCTCCCTGAACCACCCCCCACCCCCTCTCAGGGATTCCCCGGAGGTCCGCCCCGGAGGACCGGGGGTGGGCGAGCGGAAGCGGCCGGTACGGACACGGTGGGGCGGGGGAAGGCGGGGAAAGATGTGTTTCATGGGGACCTTCGCCGCACACGATGGTCTGCTCGCAGGCCGCTACCGCCTCAGAGAGATGATCGGGCGCGGCGGCATGGGCACCGTATGGCGTGCCACCGATGAGCTGCTGGCCCGTGAAGTCGCGGTCAAAGAGCTGCACATGGACGACGGCCGCACACCGTCCGGGGCCGCCACCCTGCCCGCCTCCCGGGTCGACCGCACTCTGCGCGAGGCCCGCGCGGCCGCGTTGATCAGCCACCCGAACGTGGTCGCCGTGCACGACATAGTGATGCAGCAGGGGCGCCCGTGGATCGTGATGGAGCTGATCGAGGGCCGCGCCCTGTCCGACGCGCTGGCGGCGGACGGCCCGGCCGGACCGGGCGAAGCGGCCCGCATCGGGCTCGCGTTGCTGGCCGCGCTGCGGGCCGCGCACGCGCGTGGCGTGCTGCACCGGGACATCAAACCGGCGAACGTCCTGCTGGAGACCGGCACCGGACGTGTCGTGCTGACGGACTTCGGCATCGCCCAGGTGTCCGGCTCGCCGACGATCACGGAATCCGGGGCGTTCGTCGGCTCGCCCGAGTACACCGCGCCGGAACGTATCTCGGGCGGAGCCACCGGACCCGCGTCGGACCTGTGGTCGCTGGGGGTGCTGTTGTGCGTGGTGCTCCATGGTGAATCCCCGTTCCACCGTGACTCGTTGGGCGGCATCATTCAGGCGGTCGTCCACGACGAGATCCGGCCACCTGCCGCCGCGGGGCCGCTGATGCCGGTCGTGCGAGGGTTGCTGGAGCGCGACCCCGGGCGCCGGATGGGCCTGGACCAGGCGGAACGGCTGCTGCTCGCCCGTATCGGGTCCGGGCGCGGATGCGGGTGCGAAGCCCCCGGGCGGGGTGGCGCGTTCGTGCACCGTGGGGCCACCGTACGCGTGCCCGTGGCCCCGCCTCCCGTGTCCGTACAGCGGCCGCGGTCCGCGCAACGGCCATGGGTGCCCGGTCCGCCCCCGCGCGTTCCGCCGGCGCCCCTCGCACCCGGCCCGCCGCCCCGCGCCCGGATCGCCCTGATGACGGGCGTGGCCGTGGTGACGCTGGCGGGGATGAGCGCCGGGATCACCGCGATGCTCGCGGACCGGGGCTCCGGCGAGCCGGACCACCGGCCGACACAGGCGACGAGCAGCGCTGTGACCGATAGGGACGCCTCCTCCCCGCCGGTCACCAGGACCCCTTCCACTCCACCGGTCACCGTGCCGCCACCGACCGCCGCGGCACCGTCGATTCCACCGGCCACCGTTCCGCTCGGCCATCACACGGTCCGGGCCCCCGGCGGCGTCCCGCCCGCCGTTCCGGACGGCTCCACCCGCGTCCACTAGCGTCCGCGCGCTTTCTCCTGCCCGCCCGGCAGGGAGTTCCGTCCTGGGACGATCCCCGGATGCCTGGACGGCGGCGGCCCGACGAGTCCCGTGCGGGCCGCCGCCGAGGACGCCCCGACCGTTGCCGTACTGATTCCTTGACGGCCGTCACATCGCCCACGACGGCTGCTGTCCAAGGATCGCTGTACACCGCACGGGTCACCGTCGGTGATGATGGGGGCATGACGAACGATGGGGGAGGGGCCGACCAGCCCACCAGTTACGAGCTTCAGCCGTCGGCCGCCGGCCACCAGGGCGGCACGTACACCCCCACCGGCCACGTCACCGGAGACCCCGGCGCCGACCGCTGGATAGGCGGCCGCTACCGCCTCGTCTCCCGGCTCGGACACGGCGGCATGGGCACCGTCTGGAAGGCCCGTGACGAGGTCGTGGACCGCGACGTGGCTGTGAAGGAACCGCGTGTCCCCGAGCACCTGCCCGAGCAGCAGGAGACCGTCCATCTGCGGATGCAGCGCGAGGCGCGTGCCGCGGCCCGCATCGGCCACCCGTCCGTCGTCACGGTGCACGACGTGGTCGTCGAGGACGGCCGCCCCTGGATCGTCATGGAGCTGGTGCGCGGGCGCTCCCTCGGCGACGTGCTCACCGAGGGAACGCTGGAGCCGCGCGAGGCCGCCCGCATCGGGCTGGCGGTGCTGGACGCGCTCACGGCGGCGCACGCGGCGGGCGTGCTCCACCGCGACGTGAAGCCGGACAACGTGCTGCTCGGGCAGGGCGAGCGGGTGGTGCTGACCGACTTCGGCATCGCCCAGATCGAGGGCGAGCAGGGGCTGACCGAGACGGGCGCCTTCGTCGGCTCGCCGGAATACATCGCCCCGGAGCGGCTGTTGGGCCGACGGCCCGGACCCGAGTCCGACCTCTGGTCGCTCGGCGTGGTGCTCTACACGGCGATCGAGGGCGTGTCCCCGTTCCGTCGCTCCCACGCCCACGGGACGTTCCAGGCCGTCCTCACCGCCGAGCCGCAGGCGCCCGCCCCCGGGGCCGGGGCGCTGGGCACGCTCGTCATGCAGCTCCTCCGCAAGGACCCGGCCGACCGCCCGACGGCGGACGGGATCAGGCGGACGCTGGAGGCCGTGGCCCGGCCGGTGCCGCAGCCGCCGACCGCCGTGCTGCCGTCCCCGGCGCCCGCCGGCGGCAAGTGGGTGCCACCCGTGCTCCAGGGCAACCGCAAGGCCCAATGGGGGCTCGCCGGAGGTCTGCTGGCGGCGGCAGTGGCCGCGGGGCTCGTACTGGCGGACCCCTTCGCGCCGCGCGCGACGATCCCGCAGGGCTGGACGGTCCGCGACGAGCGCGAAGTGGTCGACGCGTCGCTCGCCGTCCCCGGGGACTACCAGCGCACCGTCGAGGACGACAAGGGCGACGTCGTCTTCAGGGACCCCAGTGGGGTCTTCACCGTCTTCCTGGGGAAGAAGACGGAGCAGCCCAGGTCGTCCACCGACAAGCCGCCCCGCATCGGCTCCGCCACCGAGGAGGCCAAGAAGCTGATGGCCCGCTACCAGGAGGGCCCCGACTCCTTGAGCGAAGCGGAGCCGACCCTGGACGAGGAGTCCGGGCAGTGGGCGGACACCGCCGACGTCACCACCGTCTACCGCGCGGCCGGCAGCAGCGACGACGACCCCAGGCGCTGCCGCCGTTCCCACGTCATCGTCAACGAGGACACCAAGGTCTCCTGGCTGCTGGAGGTGTGGATGCCCGCGGACGGCAAGGCCCGCCTGGACGGCGACCGGCTCTTCGACGACGTGATCAAGTATCTGAAGCTCCAGGAGCAGTGACGCGCGGAACGCGCACCGGCCGCAACTGGGGCCCATCCGGCGGAAAACGGTTACTGCCGGGTACCCAAACGGTGCGACCCCGCCTACGCTCGCCCTCATGACCGACTCGCGGCCCAGCGCAGCAGCGACAGCGATACCGACGTCCGGCGGCAATCCCGTCGCCCCGCCCGGAGCCCGCACCGCCGCGGACGTCGTCACGCCCGCCCTCGTCGCCCGGCTCACCCGGGGGCTCACGGGCTCCGGCACCACTGCCAACCACACGCCGTTCACCGGGGAGAAACTGGCGGACCTGCCGGAAGCGGCCCCCGAGGACGTGGCGACGGCCTTCGCGCGGGCCCGCGCGGCACGGCGCGAGTGGGCGGACGCACCGGTACGCGCGCGTGCCGCCGTCCTGCTGCGCTTCCACGACCTCGTACTGGCCCGCCAGTCGGAGGTCCTGGACCTGATCCAGCTGGAGACAGGCAAGACCCGGCTGCACGCGCACGAGGAGGTGCAGGCCGTCGCCGTCGCCGCCCGCCACTACGGGCGGCAGGCGCCCGCGTATCTGCGGCCCAGACGGCACACCGGTGTCCTCCCGGCGCTCACCAAGGTCACCGAACTGCGGCAGCCGCGCGGTGTCGTGGGCCAGATCTCCCCCTGGAACTACCCGTTCGAGCTGTCCGCCGGTGACGCGCTGCCCGCCCTGGCCGCGGGCAACGCCCTGGTGACCAAGCCCGACACCGAGACCGCCCTGACCGCCCTGTGGGCCCGCGAGCTGCTGATCGAGGCGGGGCTGCCCGAAGAGGTCTGGCAGATCGTGCTGGGCGAGGGGCCGGTCGTCGGCCCGGCCGTCGTCGCCCACGCCGACTACGTCTCCTTCACCGGCTCCACCCGCACCGGCCGCGAGATCGCCCGGGGTGCCGCCGACCGCCTGGTCGGCTGCTCGCTCGAACTTGGCGGCAAGAACGCCATGTTGGTCCTGCACGACGCGGACCTCGACAGGGCGGCGGCGGGCGCGGTGCGCGGCTGCTTCTCCTCCGCGGGCCAGCTGTGCGTATCCATCGAGCGGCTGTACGTCCACGCGTCGGTCGCCGACGCGTTCGTCGAGCGGTTCGTCGCCCGCACCCGGGCGATGCGACTGGGCACGGGCCTCGCGTACGGCGCCGACATGGGCTCGCTCGCCTCGGAACGCCAACTGGAGACCGTGATCCGGCACGTGGAGGAGGCCGTGGCCAAGGGCGCCACCGTCCTCGCGGGCGGCCGCCCCCGGCCCGACGTGGGCCCCCTCTTCCACGAGCCGACCGTCCTGGAGGGTGTCGAACCCCCGATGGCCGTCTGCACCGAGGAGACCTTCGGCCCCGTCGTCTCCGTCCACCGGTTCCACGACGAGGACGAGGCCGTCGAGCTCGCCAACGCCACCCCGTACGGACTCAACGCGTCCGTCTGGACCCGGGACGGCCGCCGGGGCCGCGCGCTCGCCGCACGGCTGCGGGCGGGTACCGTCAACATCAACGAGGCGTACGCGGCCGCGTACGGCAGCGCGCAGTCGCCCATGGGCGGCATGGGCGACTCCGGACTGGGCCGCAGACACGGCTCCGAGGGCATCCTGAAGTACACCGAGTCACAGACCGTCGCCCAACAGCGGATCGTCCCGCTCGCACCGTCCTTCGGGCTGACGGACGAGAAGTACGCGGAGTTGATGACCCACGGCCTGCGCGCGCTGAAGGCACTGCGCCTGCGCTGACCGGACGCTCAGACGGAGGTAGTGGTGCCGGCGACCGCCGACGAACAGGACCGTGAGGACGCCTACGACTACGACGTCATCGTCGTCGGCTCGGGCTTCGGCGGCGCGGTGTCCGCCCTGCGCCTGGCCGAGAAGGGCTACCGCGTCGGAGTGCTGGAGGCGGGCCGCCGCTTCACCCGCGACACCCTGCCCAGGAACTCCTGGGACCTGCGCAACTACCTGTGGGCCCCCGCGCTGGGCCTCTACGGCATCCAGCGCGTCCACCTGCTTGGGCACGTGATGGTCCTGGCGGGCGCGGGGGTGGGCGGCGGCTCGCTCAACTACGCCAACACCCTGTACGTCCCGCCGAAGGCGTTCTTCGACGACCCGCAGTGGGCCGGGATCACCGACTGGCAGGAGGAACTGAGGCCGTACTACGCACAGGCGCAGCGCATGCTGGGCGTGCGGCTCAACCCGACGATGACCCCCTCGGACGTCCATCTCCGGGCGGCGGCGGAGAAGATGGGCGTGGGGGACACCTTCCACCGGGCACCGGTGGGCGTGTTCTTCGGGGACGGGAAGGACGCCGACGGCACGGAGCGGGCGCGGCCGGGCGAGGAGGTGGCCGACCCGTACTTCGGGGGAGCCGGCCCGGCCCGCAGGGCCTGCACCGAGTGCGGCGAGTGCATGACGGGCTGCCGCCACGGCGCGAAGAACACCCTCAACGAGAACTACCTCCACCTCGCCGAGCGGGCCGGGGCCGTCATCCACCCGATGACCACGGTCGTCGCCGTCACCGAGCACCGGGACGGCGGCCACCGCGTCGTCACCGTCCCCACCGACAAGCGGCGCAAGGCCCGTCCCAAGGTGCTGCGCGCGGAGCACGTGGTGATCGCGGCCGGTACGTACGGTACGCAGACGCTGCTGCACACGATGAAGGACAAGGGGCTGCTGCCGCGCGTCCCGGACCGGCTCGGCAGCCTGACCCGGACCAACTCGGAGGCACTGGTCGGCGCCCAGACCGACAACCGCCGCTACCGGGCGGCTCACGGCGTGCCGGAGGTCGACTTCACGCGCGGCGTCGCGATCACGTCGTCGATCCATCCGAACGCCAACACCCATATCGAGCCGGTCCGTTACGGCAAGGGATCGAACGCGATGGGCGCGCTGTCCATCCTCCAGGTTCCCGTGGGCACGCGCGCGCCGCGCGCCGTCGCCTTCGCCGCCCACTGCGCGCGCCATCCCGTGCTGCTGCTGCGGTCGCTGTCCAACCGCCGCTGGTCCGAGCGGACGATCATCGGGCTCGTCATGCAGTCGCTGGACAACTCCCTGACCACGTACCGCAAGAAGCACGGCATCGGCAAAGGGCTGCTCACCGCGCGACAGGGGCACGGCGCCCCCAACCCCCAGCAGATCCCCGAGGCGACCCGGGCCGCGACGCTCATCGCACAGGAGATCAACGGATTCGCGGGCAGCAACGTCGGTGAGCTGATGGGCACTCCGCTCACCGCGCACTTCCTGGGCGGCTGTCCGATCGGGCCGGACGCGGTCCGGGGTGTCATCGACCCTTACCACCGGCTGTACGGGCACCCGGGGATCTCGGTCGTCGACGGTGCGGCCGTGTCCGCGAACCTGGGGGTCAATCCGTCGTTGACGATCACCGCGCAGGCGGAGCGCGCGATGTCCCTCTGGCCCAACAAGGGGGAGGCCGACCCGCGTCCGCCACAGGGGAGCGCGTACGCACGGGTGGCCGCGGTCGAGCCGCGGAACCCGGCGGTGCCGAAGGGCGCGTTCGCGGCACTGCGGTTGCCGTTCCTGCCGGTGCCTCCGGTTCCCCCGGTGCCGCCCGCGGCCCCGGAGGCTTCCGAGGAGGGGCAGCAGTAAGGACCGTGCCCCAGGAGCACGGTCCTTACAAGTCGTCGGCTACGCGGAGGCGTTGCCCTTGCGGCGCTTCACGACGAAGAGCGCGCCCGCGCCCACGACCACCGCGGCGCCGCCGATCCCCGCGATCATCGGCATGTCGGACGACGAACCCGTCTTCGCGAGGCTCCCGGACACCGGGATCTCCGAGAGCGGGCCCTGCCCGGCCGGCTTGTGCCCGGGGTTCTTCCCGGCGTCACCGCCCTGGCTCCCCTTCGCCCCGTGTCCGGACGTGCTCGGCTTCCCCGGCTTGCCCGTGGCGTCGCCGACCTTGCCCGGCGTGCTGCCGGGGGCCAGCACGGAGAAGTCGAACTGGCTGATCTCGTCGAAGCCGCACTGGCCGTCCTCGCCGTACGAGTGGCCGATGGTGAAGAAGTAGCCGGAGCCCGCCTTGGCCTTCCCGCCGATGCTGATGCGCATCTTGGCATCCGCGTACTCGCCCGGCTTGAGGCTCTTGACGGTCGCGAACTCGTGCTCGGCGTCGAACCTGGCGCCGTCGCCCTCGATGCGCTCCCACTTGCCGCTGTTCGGGTCGTACCACTCGACCGTGACGGACAGCTGGGAGACGTCGTCGACCTTGGGGTCGGCGCTGCCGAGGTAGAGGGAGACATCGGTCTCCATGACCTTGACCTTGGACACGTTGGTCACCCGGTAGGTGAACTCGTGCCAGCCGGAGCCTGCGACGATCCTGCTCGGGAGGCCGCGCAGCGACGTCTTGCCGCGGTCCTCGTCCATGAGGCCGGAGCAGAAGGTCGGCCGGGTGTACTCCGGGGACGGTGCGGCGGAGGGCCCGGCATCCGTCCTGTCACCCGGCTGGGACGGCGCGGTGGACGGCTTCTTGCCGCTCCCGGAGTCGCCCTTGTCGTTCTTGGCGTCGTCCTTGGTGTCGTTCTTGGTGTCGTTCTTGGCGTCGCCCGGAGTGGCCGCGGTGTCGGCGGACGTCTTGGCGCCGTCCCCCTTGGGCGCGTCCGGGGTGGTCCTGTGGTCGGCACCGGGCGCCGGGCTGGCGGCGGCCGGGCCGGTGCCGGTCGCGGACTGCTCGCCGGTCGCGTGGGCGGCGGGTGCCGCGAGGAGCGCGACGGGGCCTATGACAGCCGTGACGGCGGCGGTCGCCAGAGCGCGACGAAGCTTCATGAAGACCTCTCTCAGGTCCGGAAAGTGAGCAAAGGCCGTCGCGGTGGGGGGAAAGCGCGTTATAGCCGCTTTGCAGGTGCATGGCGATGCTAATCCCCTGAGCGGGCCATGATCGCCGGGAGAGTGCACGTGTTCGAGCTCACATCGGGAGCGGAAGGAACACGGCGAAGGGCCCCGGGCCGCCTCCGCGGGGGCGTGCGGGCGGCCACGGGGCCCTTGACTGCCGGCACCGAGGTCAGGGCAGGGTCGGTGCCGCGGAGCGGCGCCGGGGGGAGCGCCGCGGGCTGCGGTGGTGGTGCTGTCGGCACCCCGGCCGACCGGCAGAGGTCCGACCAATGGCGGTACGGAACCGGGGTTTTGGTGTTCCCTTTGCATCGTGCGGGATGCGCCGCGCTGAGCGCAACCGTTTCGACCGGATACGGTCGGTTCCAGGCGTCCCCGGAACCGACCGTCCTTCGGGTGGCGGCCGGGCTGCTGTCCCCTGCCGACCGGCCGCCGAGGCACCGGAGCGCGGTCCCACGACGTACGTACGCGTACGTCTCGCGCTCCGGTGGATCCGCCCTGTCGTTGCCGGGCGCCCAGATGAACAGGGACGGAAGCCACGCGTGGATTTCAGGTGGGCCGCTCCTGGCTGGCGCGACACCGGGTCCAACGAAGGGTTCCCGGAGCGGACACGCGCCGTACGGGTGACGCGGGGGTGGTACGGGAGCGGGCGGCTCCTCAGATGCGCCCCCGGCACAGCTCCAGCAGCGTCATGGCGAGCGCCGTGCCCGGCTTGCCCAACTGGTCGCTGTAGTGCGTGAGGATCTCCATCTCGCGCGCGAGGTTCACGCGCCTGCCGCCGGAGGCGATGCGCTCGCGCTGGATCACCGCCGAGACGGCCATACGTTCCTGCACGAGCCCGATGATGCGGCCGTCGAGGTCGTCGATCCGCCCGCGCGCGTCCGTGATGACGCCCGCCGCCTCGTCGGTGCGGGCACCGGTCTCCGTGATGGTCCGGGTGCTCATTGTCTGTTCCTCCAAAGGGCATGGCCCCCCGGAACGGCAAGGTCCGGAAAACGGCAGGCGCCCCGGGCCTTGTCGGCCCGGGGCGCCTGGGAAGTCGCTTGTCAGTTGCTCAAGCAGCACGACCATGGCAGCCGGACGGGCCGGTTGCCATAGGTAAAGACGAAGGTCGGGTGCTTGCGCATGGCGCACAGTATGGCCCGGAGGAGGCCCCGGGTCCAAGGCGGATTCGGATGGTGAGACAAAAGCGAGTTCCCGCGCCCCGGTAGAATCGACAAATACAGACCCCCTCTCGATCGCCGGAAGGCCGCCCCCGTGTCAGCAGCACCCCCCGCCGCCGCCCACGACAACACCGCGGAACCGGTGCTCGTTGTCGACTTCGGTGCGCAGTACGCCCAGCTCATCGCCCGTCGTGTCCGTGAGGCGCGGGTCTACAGCGAGGTCGTGCCCAGCACGATGCCCGTCGCCGAGATGCTCGCCAAGAAGCCGAAGGCGATCATCCTCTCCGGCGGCCCCTCGTCCGTGTACGAAGAGGGCGCTCCCACCGTCGACCGTTCCCTGTTCGAGGCGGGCGTCCCCGTCTTCGGCATGTGCTACGGCTTCCAGCTGATGGCCACCACGCTCGGTGGCACCGTCGACAACTCCGGCGCGCGGGAGTACGGCCGTACGCCGCTGACCGTCGCCAAGCCGGGCTCGACCCTCTTCGAGGGCACCCCGGTCGAGCAGTCGGTGTGGATGTCGCACGGCGACGCCTGCTCCGCCGCCCCCGAGGGGTTCACGGTCTCCGCGTCCACGGACGTCGTGCCGGTCGCCGCTTTCGAGAACGACGAGAAGAAGCTCTACGGCGTCCAGTACCACCCCGAGGTCATGCACTCCACGCACGGCCAGCAGGTCCTGGAGCACTTCCTCTACCGCGGTGCGGGCATCGAGCCCACCTGGACGACCGGCAACGTCATCGAGGAGCAGGTCGCCGCGATCCGCGCCCAGGTCGGCAGCAAGCGCGCGATCTGCGGCCTCTCCGGCGGCGTGGACTCCGCCGTGGCCGCCGCCCTCGTCCAGAAGGCCATCGGCGACCAGCTCACCTGCGTCTACGTCGACCACGGCCTGATGCGCAAGGGCGAGACGGAGCAGGTCGAGAAGGACTTCGTCGCCGCGACCGGCGTCCAGCTGAAGGTCGTCGACGCGCAGGAGCGCTTCCTGACCGCCCTCGCGGGCGTCACCGAGCCGGAGACCAAGCGCAAGATCATCGGCCGGGAGTTCATCCGCGTCTTCGAGCAGGCCCAGGCGGAGATCGTCGCCGAGGCCGGCGCCGAGGGCGAGGACGTCGCGTTCCTCGTCCAGGGCACGCTCTACCCCGATGTGGTCGAGTCCGGTGGCGGCACCGGAACCGCGAACATCAAGTCCCACCACAACGTGGGCGGCCTCCCCGAGGACCTGGAGTTCGAGCTCGTCGAGCCGCTCCGCCAGCTCTTCAAGGACGAGGTCCGCATGGTCGGCGCCGAGCTCGGGCTGCCGGACGAGATCGTCCAGCGCCAGCCCTTCCCGGGCCCGGGCCTCGGCATCCGCATCGTCGGCGAGGTCACCAAGGAGCGCCTGGACCTGCTGCGCGAGGCCGACGCCATCGCCCGCGAGGAGCTGAGCGCCGCCGGTCTCGACCGCGAGATCTGGCAGTGCCCGGTCGTCCTGCTCGCGGACGTCCGCAGCGTCGGCGTCCAGGGCGACGGCCGCACCTACGGCCACCCGATCGTGCTGCGCCCGGTCTCCTCCGAGGACGCCATGACGGCCGACTGGTCGCGCCTGCCGTACGACGTCCTGTCGAAGATCTCGACCCGCATCACCAACGAGGTCGACGAGGTCAACCGCGTCGTCCTCGACATCACCAGCAAGCCGCCGGGGACGATCGAGTGGGAGTAGTCCTCCCCTGAGACCCCCCTGAAGCTCCTTGGGGTCAAACGCCAGTGCCGTCGCTCATTCGTTTGGGTGGCGGCACTGTCATTTGGGGTGGGTACGCTGACTGTACGGCTCCAGAATCCCGTTCATGGGAGGACTTATGACCGCTGAGACCGCGCACCCCTGGCCGGTGCCGCCGCAGGACGGTTACACCGTGGACGACCTGCTGACGCTGCCCGACCTCCCGCCGCACACGGAGCTGATCGACGGGAGCCTGGTTTTCGTGAGTCCTCAGCGAAGCTTTCACAGCATCGTGATCGACCTGCTGGTGGACGGCCTACGCCGTGCCGCGCCGCCTGAGTTCAGGGTTCGGCGGGAGATGACGGTGGTGATCGACAGGCGCAACGGGCCGGAGCCGGACGTCATGGTCGTGCGCGCATTGTCGGTGCAGAGCATGGTGCAGACCTATTACCAGGCCCGGGACGTGCTGCTTGCGGTCGAAGTGGTTTCCCCGGACTCCGAGGCCCGCGATCGCGATACCAAACCGCACAAGTACGCCGCCGCGGGCATCCCCTACTTCTGGCGGGTCGAAATGGCCAGTGAGGACGAACGGCCGATCGTCCAGACCTTCGAGCTCGATCGTGAAACACGCGTCTATGGCCCGACCGGGACGCACCGCGACACCCTCAAGCTCTCCGATCCCTTCGCCATCAACATCGATCTCACGGAGATCGATCGGTTGTAGTCGAACAACGGTGTACGCGCGGCGATTTGATCCCGCACGCCGAACCCCCTGTTCTCCCCGCCTACCCGAAGGTAGCTTCCGTTGCGTACGCGCCGCGCGCACGGCGCGTGCCGTCGAGGCGGAGGAGAGCAGGTCATGTCGCAGAAGCCCGAGCCCGTACCCATGGACCAGCTGCAGTTCGCGCTGCCGCCGAAGCACGAGAGCGTCGAGGAGGAACGGCGCCACCGCAAGGAGCGACTGGCCGCCGCGCTGCGGCTCTTCGGGCGGCTCGGCTTCGAGGAGGGCGTGGCGGGACACATCACCGCGCGGGACCCGGAGTTCACCGATTGCTTCTGGGTGAACCCCTTCGGGATGTCCTTCAAACACATCACGGTCAGCGATCTGATCATGGTGAACCACGAGGGTCAGGTCGTGCAGGGGCGCCACCACGTCAACCAGGCCGCGTTCGCGATCCATTCGCAGATCCACCAGGCCCGGCCCGACGTCGTGGCCGCCGCGCACAGCCACTCCGTCCACGGGCGGGCCCTGTCCACCCTGGGGGAGCTGCTGGAGCCGATCACCCAGGACGCCTGCGCGTTCTACGAGGACCACGCGCTGTTCGACGACTACACGGGCGTCGTCGTGGACCCGGAGGAGGGGCGCCGCATCGCGACCGCCCTCGGGCCGCGCAAGGCGGTGATCCTGCGCAACCACGGACTGCTCACGGTCGGGGACTCGGTGGACGCGGCGGCCTGGTGGTTCATCACCATGGAGCGTTCCTGTCAGGTGCAGCTCCTGGCCAAGGCCGCGGGCAGGCCGGTCCCCATAGACCCGGAGTGCGCGAAGGCCACCAGGGAGAGCCTGGGCAACGACCTGGCGGGCTGGATCAACTACCAGCCCCTCCATCAGCAGATCACCCGTGCGGAACCGGCCCTGCTGAACTGAGGGTGCCCGGTCGAGGGCCGGATCACGTACGGGTTCGATCTCCGGGAACGCCCCCACCCGTCGGCGGGGGTGGCTCGTCCTTCCGGGCGCCATTTCGGGTCATTCGCCCTGCTTACGATGGTCGGGAGCCGAGGCGGCAGCCGCCTCGGCTCCGCCGTGCCTGGAAGCAATGAACCGGTTGGAGAACCATGCGCCTCTCCCGTTCCATCGGGCTGTCCGCCGTCCTGGCCGTGGCCGGCCTCGCCGTCACTGGCTGTGGCGGGGGCGCCGAAGCCGAGGAGAGGCCCGCCGCGAAGTCCTCCTCGTCGGCTCCCTCCGCGCCGTCCCCGTCCGCCACCCCCGTCACGGAGAAGCCGGCTCCGCCCGCTCAGCTGCTGACCGGCGCTGCCAGGGTCGTACGGCCCGAGATCGCCCCCGCCAACGGTGAGAAGGTCGGCGTCGGCCAGCCCATCTCCCTGGTCTTCAAGCAGCAGAAGGTCTCCAAGGAACTGCGCGCGGGCATCGAGGGCCGGCTGAAGGTCTCCACCTCCCCGAACGTTCCCGGGGCCTGGCACTGGAACGAGACCAAGGGCGACACCCGCGTCCACTTCCGCCCCGAGAAGTACTGGCCCGCGGGCACCAAGGTCACCCTCGACGCCCGCCTCGACGGCGTCAAGCTCGCCGACGGCACGGCGGCGGGCGGCGACCGCACGGTGTCCTTCACCATCGGCGACTCGATGGTCAACACCGTGGACCTCAAGACCCACAAGCTGACCGTCGTCCGCAACGGCAAGACGCTGCGCACCATCCCCATCAGCGGCGGCGACGAGTCGAAGAACTTCCAGACCCGCGAGGGCATCAAGACCATCCTCGCCAAGGAGGGCCGGGTCGTCATGGACTCGCTCTCCATCGGCATCCCGCGCAACCATCCGGACGGGTTCTACGGCTCGTACGACTACAGCATGCGCGAGACGGTCAGCGGCGAGTATGTGCACGCGGCCCCCGACAACGCCGAGTCCTTCGGCAAGGAGAACGTCAGTCACGGCTGTATCGGCATGTCGACGGACGATGCCAAGTGGCTGTACGGGCTGAGCCTCAAGGGCGACGTCGTGCAGGTCACCGGCGGCTCCAAGCCCAAGCCGATGGACCGCTTCGGCAATGGCTACGGCGACTGGAACCTGAGCTGGCAGGAGTGGCTGGAGGGCAGCGCGCTCGGCGTCCGCACCGGCTGAGCCGGGCCGTCGGGGGCTGCCGGCGGTGAGCCGGAAGGGTTTTCCACAGGCAGGTTATCCACAGGGGTGAACACGGGGCGCCTCTCGTACGTATCGTCGGATGACGGCACGACGAGAGGCGGCGGACGGCATGACACTCCTGGGGCAAGGGGAAGCGGTGGGGACAGGCGTGGACCGACGGCGGCCCGCGCTCTCCCGGTACGCGCTGCTGCCCCTGCGGGTCTTCCTCGGCGTCACCTTCATCTACGCGGGGCTCGACAAGCTCACCGACTCCGCCTTCCTGGCGAGCGGCGGGCCGGGCTCCCTCGGCGAGCTGATGCGCTCGGTGCGGGACTCCAGCGCGATCCCGGCTCTGGTCGACCTGGCGCTGAAGAGCCCGGTCGGCTTCGGCTGGGCGATAGCCCTCGGTGAGCTGGCGGTGGGCCTGGGCACCCTCTTCGGTGTGTTCGCCAGGGCCGCGGCCGTGGGCGGCGCGCTGATCTCGCTGAGCCTGTGGCTGACCGTGAGCTGGGTGGCCACGCCCTACTACTACGGCAACGACCTGGCCTATCTGATGGCCTGGCTGCCCTTGATACTCGCGGGCGCGCCGTACCTCTCGGTGGACGCGATACGCGGCGCCACCGTGCGGCGGCGCAGGCCGCTCGACCGATAACGCGGGCCTTCGACCGATCCGGGGACCGGCTCAGTCGACCGGCTCGGAGAGTTCGCCGCCGCGGCCCCGGCGGCGGCGCACCAGCAGGGCGAGGGAGGAGGCCAGGCCGGCCAGACAGAAGCCGACGCCCAGGGCGGGCAGCAGCGCATACGAGGGGAAGTGCCACGAGCCGTGGGCCGCGGCGAGATAGGCGAAGCAGCCGCCCAGGAGCATCAGCCCGACGACGAGCTTGCCCGGTTCGAAATCATGCCTGCGCACGGTCCACCTCCACTTGGCCGATGCCGACCTTCAACCGGATCTCCAGGGTGCCGCGCGAGGACTGCCCGACGCGGGGCTCCAGCGTCAGGTGCTGCTTCTGGCCCGGCTTGACGTCGACCTTGTCGCGGCCCTCGCCGGGCATCCGGATGTCACCCACGCCCACCTCGATGGTCAGCTTGGTCGTCACGTCCTCCGGGACCACGAGCCTGAGCTGCCCGGCCCCGACCTCGGCGCCCGTGCGGACCGGGGCGTCCTTCGGCCACTGCAACCCCGTCAGGTCGAGCACGCCCACGCCGGAGCCCACCTTGTAGGTGGCGCCCTGCACGGCGGGAGCGCTCACGGGGTGCCAGGTCGCCCGCCTCCAGTCGGAGGTGACCGACTTGGGCAGTGCGGCAGCGCCCACCAGCAGCGCCGCGGTCAGCACCGCCGCGACGACCGTGCCGCCGCCCGTGCGCCCGTACAGCGAGCTGACCGTGATGCCGAGGCCGAAGACGCCCAGCGCGCAGGCCAGACCGATCTCCAGGCTGGTGCCCAGTGGCTGGTGGTGCCAGGACAGCCCGGTGCCGATCGCGAGGGCGATCATCGCCAGCAGGAACGTCCAGCCGCCGAGCGGGCGTCCCACGGGGGCGACCCGGCGGGACCGGGTGCGCTTGGCGAGCTCCTTGTCGTACGGGCTCTCGTCCGGACCCCACAGATAGCCGGTCGCCGTGCCCATGGGGCCCGTGGTGCCGTCCTTGACGATCGGGTCGCGCCACCATGACGGGGTGCCCGGGGCGGGGGGCGCCTTGGTCTCCGGGGGAGCCTCCATCGTCTTCTGGGGCTTCTGCGCGGTGGCGGCGGCCTCCTCGCCCTCCGGCCGGTGACGGTGACTCGACCAGTAGGCCGCTCCCACCGTGGCTATCGTCAGCATCAGCGCGAAGGTCATCACCGTGCCGTTGTTGAGCATGGAGAGGAACAGCCCGCAGCCCACCAGGGCGCACAGCACAGCCGTCAGGGCCGGGCCCTCGACGCGGCCCGACAGCAGCCGCCGCCCCTCGTTCTCCTCCTCGCCCTCCATCGGGATCAGCAGCCATGCGAAGCCGTAGATGATCAGCCCCAGGCCGCCGGTGGCCGCGAGCACACCCAGCACCACGCGGAAGATGACGGGGTCGAGGTCGAAACAGCGGCCGAGGCCGCCGCACAGGCCCGCGACCACCTTGTGCTCACGGCTGCGCCGCAGTGGTGGCGAAGCGGTCGGCGAGCCGCCGTGAACCGCGCCCGCCTGCTGCGCGTCCTCGGTGGTGGGTGTGTCGGTCATACAGAACATGGTGTCAACCGGAACGCGCTTTCGGCACACCTGACAACCCTGGCCGTTCCCTGAGATCACCCCTGAGACGCTGCCGGATATCGTGACGCGTCGAACACTTACGGGGGAACCGGAGGGGTGCACGGTGTCTGAGTCAGTGTCCGGGTCCGCGGCGTCGGAGCCGGGGCCGGACCGCGGCCGACTGGTCGCCGGACGGTACCGGCTCCTGGAGCTGATAGGCCGCGGCGGCATGGGCACCGTGTGGCGCGCCGAGGACTCGCTGCTCGACCGGCAGGTCGCCCTCAAGCAACTGCGCGTCTCCCCCTATCTGGACGAGGACGAGCTCGCCACGCTCTACGAGCGCACCCGCCGCGAGGCCCGCAGCGCCGCCCGGATCAACCATCCCAATGTGGTCGTCGTCCACGATGTCGTCGAGGACCGCGGCCTGCCCTGCATCGTCATGGAGTATGTCCCGTCGACGACCCTCGGCGACGTCCTCAAGGACGGCACCGTCACTCCGGAAGAAGCGGCCCGCATAGGGCGCGGCATGATCGCCGCCCTGCGCGCGGCCCACGCGGCCGGGGTGCTGCACCGTGACGTCAAGCCCGGCAACGTCCTGCTCGGCGACGACGGCCGCGTCGTCCTCACCGACTTCGGCATCGCCCGCTCCACCGGCACCTCCACCCTGACCAAGACCGGCGAGATGGTGGGCTCGATCGACTACATCGCGCCCGAACGCGTCAAGGGCGCCAAGCCCGGCCCCGCCTCCGACCTGTGGGCGCTGGGCGCGACCCTCTACCAGGCGCTGGAGGGAAGGCCGCCGTTCCGCAAGGACACGGCGGTCGAGACCGCCTACGCGATCGCCATCGACCCGCTGGAACCTCCCCGCAACGCGGGCCCGCTCGCCAAGCTGATCGAGACCCTGCTGGCCAAGGAGCCGGAGCTGAGGCCCCCGGCCGAACTCGTCGAGCAGATCCTGCGGGAGCCCGCCGCCGAACCGGAGACCGCGTACATGCGGGTGCCGGAGCCACTGGCCGCGCCCGGCCGCGAGGAGCAGGACCCGCCCCGGACCAGGCGCGAGGCCGTACCGGAGACCGGCCCCGAGGCCACGGTCGTGGACTCCTCCGCGGGCACGGGCGGCGGTGACGGCGGGCGGAAGCGGAAGGCGCTCCTCTGGAGCGCGGTGGCCCTGGTCGCCGTCGCCGGGGCCGGGATCGGGCTCTTCTTCTCCCTTCAGGGCGGCGGCGGTGCGGACGAGGACACCGTGGCCCGTTCCGCGCCCGGGAAGGACACCGCGTCCGAAGGGTCCGGGACCCGGCCGACGCCTGCGGCCTCCGCCCCGCCCTCGGCGCCCGCGGGCTACCGCATGGTGGAGGAGAAGAAGCTGGACGCCTCCTTCCCCGTACCGAACGGCTGGACCAGGGAGGAGAAGCCGTCCACGGAGGTCAACTATGTCGACCGCACCGGCCGGGCCGCCCTCAAGGTCAACGCGCTTCCCCTCGCGGGCGCCGACCCCCTCCAGCACTGGAAGGACGTCGAGGTCCAGACCAGGACACAGGTCGGCGGGTACAGGCTGGACCGGATGCACGAGACCAGGTTCCAGGGCGAGCGGGCCGCGTACTGGGAGTTCACGTTCGAGGGCCGGGCCCGGAGGTACCGGGCGGCGGACCTGGGATTCGGCAAGGAAGGCGGCAAGGAGTACGCCATCTACCTCTCGGCCCCCGCCGCCGACTGGGACCGGTACCGGCCCGTCTTCGACGCGGCGTGCGACGGCTTCCGCGCCAAGCACTGACCCGGTGCCGGACGCGCCGGACCAGACGCGCCGGACCGGACGCGCCGGAGCGTGCGCGCCCCGAGGACGAACCCGGGTCCCGTCAGGGTCGTCCCTGATGTTCCCGCAGGCCCCGACATGTGACGATCGGATACATGACCACCGTCCCCGCTCCCGACGACCGCCCCCTGCGCAAGCTCTACCGCAGCGCCGAAGGGCGGCTGCTCGGCGGCGTCTGCCGCGGCCTCGCCGGCCACCTCGGCGTGCCCGTCTCCTGGGTGCGCATAGTGTTCCTGGCGCTGCTGCTCGCCCAGGGCATGGGCGCGGTGCTCTACGCCGTCTTCTGGTTCGTCGTGCCGCTCGGCGTCGGCGGGGTCGACGCCCCGCGCCCCGCCCCCGTCGAGACCCACCCCGACGGGCGCCGCCGCCTCTTCGCGCGCAACCCCGACCGTGGTCAGCTCTTCGCGCTGATCGCGCTGGTCATCGGCGTCGCCATCTTCGCCGACAACCTCCACCTGGGCCGCGCCAACGCCTATATCTGGCCGCTGCTGCTGGTCGGCGCGGGCGTCGCCCTCGTATGGCGGCAGGCGGACAACGCCCGGCGCGCCCACTGGATGGAGGTCAGCCGCCGCAAGCGCGTCCTGCCCCTCGCGCGTGGCGCGGCGGGCGTCGTCCTCGCCGGCGTCGGCGTGACCGGCATCGTCGTCCTCCAGGGCTCCGCCGAACACCTGGGCACGGTCCTCCAGTCCGCGCTGGCCGTCCTCGTCGGCATAGCGCTGCTCGCGGGCCCGTCGCTGGTGCGGATGACGCAGGACCTCTCCGCCGAGCGCACCCTGCGCATCCGGGCCCAGGAGCGTGCCGAGGTCGCGGCCCACGTCCACGACTCCGTCCTGCACACCCTCACCCTGATTCAGCGGAACGCCGAGGACGCCCGCGAGGTCGCCCGCCTCGCGCGGGCCCAGGAGCGTGAGCTGCGCGCCTGGCTCTACCGGCCGGAGGGCCGCGGCAAGGACGAGGCGGAGGAGCCCAGCACCCTCGCCGAGGCCGTCAAGGCCACCGCCGCCGAGGTGGAGGACCACCACGGAGTGCCCATAGAGGTCGTGGTCGTCGGCGACTGCCCCCTCGACGAGCGGCTGGCGGCACAGATGCAGGCCGCCCGTGAAGCCATGGTCAATGCCGCCAAGTACGGTGGCGAGGGCGGCGCCGTCCAGGTCTACGCCGAGGTCGAGGGGCATACGGTCTTCGTCTCCGTGCGCGACCGCGGACCGGGCTTCGACGTGGACGCGGTGCCGGACGACCGGATGGGCGTCCGCGAGTCCATCATCGGCAGGATGCAGCGCAACGGTGGCACGGCGAGACTGCGCTCCGTGCCCGATGGGGGAACCGAAGTGGAGCTCGAAATGGAGAGGGCGGAGAAGACGGCATGACGACGACCGAAGAGACGGCGGAGCGCCATGTACGGGTCGTGCTGGTGGACGACCACCGGATGTTCCGGACGGGGGTGCAGGCGGAGATCGGGGCCACCGACCGCACGGGCGTCGAGGTGGTCGGTGAGGCGGCCGACGTCGACCAGGCGATCACCGTCATCACCGCGACCCGCCCGGAGGTCGTCCTCCTGGACGTCCACCTCCCCGGCGGCGGCGGGGTGGAGGTGCTGCGCCGCAGCGCGCCCCTGATGGCCGACCCGGACCACCCGGTGCGGTTCCTCGCCCTGTCCGTGTCGGACGCCGCCGAGGACGTCATCGGCGTCATCCGCGGCGGCGCCCGCGGCTACGTCACCAAGACCATCACCGGTACGGATCTCGTCGACGCGGTCTTCCGGGTCAAGGACGGCGATGCCGTGTTCTCCCCCCGGCTGGCGGGCTTCGTGCTCGACGCCTTCGCCTCCACCGACGCCCCGCCGGTCGACGAGGACCTGGACCGTCTCACCCAGCGCGAGCGCGAGGTGCTGCGCCTGATCGCCCGCGGTTACGCGTACAAGGAGATCGCCAAGCAGCTCTTCATCTCGGTGAAGACCGTGGAGTCCCATGTGTCGGCGGTGCTGCGCAAGCTCCAGCTGTCCAACCGCCACGAGCTGACCCGTTGGGCCACGGCCCGCCGCCTGGTCTGACCCGTCCCGTCCGGCCCGCCGCGCCGCCCGGCGGCCGGGCCGGACGGAACCACCTCGGCTCCCTGCCCATCTACAACGGACGAGAGGCTCTCACTCCCGCAGGGCCGGGGCCCGTACCGGGCCGACGATCCGAAACGAGAGCCCGATGAGTCTGACGGGTACGCCCTTCCTCCTCACCACGATCGTGCTGGTCGCGGTCGCCCTCGCGCTGCCCATGACCCTGTGGGGCAGGATCGGCGGGCCCAGGCTCGTCCGGCACGTCGCCCGGTTCTTCATGCTGCTGTTCGCGCAGGCCACCGCGATCACGCTGGTCTTCGTGATCGTCAACAACGCCAACGGGCTCTTCGACACCTGGGCCGACCTCCTCGGCACCGGCAACCACGTGAGCGCGGCCGCCGACCTCGGGCCGGACGGGACCGGTGGCAAGTCGGTCAAGGACGAGCCGAAGGTCCTCCAGAAGTTCCAGCCGGTGTCGGACAAGCGCATGGGCCCAGGGGTTCAGCAGACCCAGCTCAAGGGCCGCATATCGGGCGTGGAGGGCGAGGTCTACGTCTGGCTGCCGCCGCAGTACGAGGACCCCGCCTACCGGGACAAGACGTTCCCCGTCGTCGAGGTGCTGCCCGGCTTCCCCGGCTCCGCGAAGGCGTGGTTCGGCTCTCTCGACGTCAATACGCAGCTCAAGCCGATGATGGAGAAGGGCGAGGTCGCGCCCTTCATCATCGTCGCGCCCCGCACCACCCTCCTCGGTGACGTGGACAGCGGCTGCGCCAACATCCCCGGCAAGGTCAACGCCGACACCTGGCTGAGCGTCGACGTCCGCAAGATGGTCGTCGACAACTTCCGGGCGGAGGAGAAGCCCGACGGCTGGGCGGTCGCGGGCTATTCGGCGGGCGCGCACTGCGCCGCCAAGCTGGCCGTCGCCCACCCCGACCGCTACCGCGCGGGCGTCAGCCTCTCCGGCTACAACGACCCCGCGGGGGAGCCCTCCTCCCTCACCGCGAAGACGCCCGAGCTGCGCGACGAGAACAACCCCTGGAAGATGCTCCAGCGGGCCAAGACCCCGCCGAACGTGGCGCTGTTCGTCTCCGGTGCGGAGGGGGACGGCTACCAGGGCGGTATGGCGCTCAAGGATGCCGCGAAGGCGCCGACGACGGTGGACGTCGTCAAGGTCCCGGCGGGAGCGGGCGGGCACGGCACGGCCGTGTGGGAGCGGCAGGTGCCGGACGTCTTCCGCTGGCTGACGAAACACGTGCAGCACTGAGCGCTCCGCCGGAAGCGCGGTCGTTCGGCCGCGGGCCGTCGGCGGCCGGCCGCGCCCGCACGGCGGAGCCGCGGATCGGCGCTGCCCCGCGCCCCCTCGGAGCGCGGTACCGCACCGGGCTTCCACGCTTCCACGAGTCCGCCCAGCGGACCGTTCCGCCGCCCTGCCCCCGCCTCGCCCCGCCCTTGTCCGGTCGGGGCGGTCACGAGCCCGCCGTACCCCGCGAACCGCGTCACGCCGGGCGGACAGCGCCCGCGAACGGCATTTCGTCGACCGGGGCGACGCGGACCGGGGCGCCGGGGTGCGGGGCGTGGATCATCTGGCCGTTGCCGACATAGATGCCGACGTGGCTGATGCCGGGGTAGAAGAACACCAGGTCGCCGGGGGCCAGTTGGCCCCGTGCGATGCGCCGCCCGGCGTTGATCTGCGTGTAGGTGGTGCGCGGCAGCGACACCCCCGCCGCCTGCCAGGCCGCCTGCGCGAGCCCGGAGCAGTCGAACGCCGACGGCCCGGTGGCCCCCCAGACGTACGGCTTGCCCAGCGCGGCGTAGGCGTAGGCCACGGCCCGTGCGGCACGCTCCGTGGAGGCCAGCGCCTGCGCGCCGCTGCTCGCGATCTTGTCCGCGGACCGGGCGGCGGTGTGCGCGACGGCCGTGACGCCGCGTGCGGGCGCGGAGGTGATGTCCCCCTGCTCCACGGCCGTACGGACCGGGGCGGGCATCTGGTTCAGCAGTTGCCGGGCGTCGTTGAGCCTCGCCTCGATGGTGTGCTTGTTCCGGGCGAGCGAGGACTCCTGGCGCCTGAGCTCGGCGAGCCGGGTGTCCGCGGTGCTGCGCACCTGCTGGACGTCCCGCAGCTCGTGGCGGAGCCGGTTGACGGTGACGGCCTGGCGGCTGCCCGCCCGGTCGGCCAGCGACGCCCGCTCCAGGTACTGGTCCGGGGCGGACGTCAGCAGGATCCGCATGCCGGCCGGGACGCCGCCGTCGCGGTACTGGGCGGTGGCGACGGAGCCCAGGGCGTCGCGGGTGGCGTTCAGCCGCTGGGTCTTGCGGGCCGCCTCGTCCTGGAGCCCGCCGATCGCCGACTCCGCGGCCCTGGCCTTCTCCTTGGCGCCGTTGTAGCGCTCGGTGGCGACCTCCGCCTGCTGGTAGTACAGGTCGACCCGGTCCCGCAGCTGGGCGGTGGTCAGGTGGGGGGCGGCATGGCCGGTGCCGACGGACGCGGTGGCGGTCGCGGCGCCCGCCAGGGCCAGGGTGGCCGCTGTCCGCGCGGTGCTGCCGGCGAACTGGTGCTGCTTGGGCTTTCGGTGCGATGCCACGTCGGCCGTCACTCTTCCTTCCACAACCTGCTGGCGCAGGGTCGCGCTGTCCTTGCCGTAGGGCTGTTTCCCGCCGTGCGGCGCAGCGGCGGCGGCCCGCCATGAGGGGGGAGAGAGCGGACCGCCGCCGTCTGGGGCAGGACGCTATGGGTGGGGTCACGCCCGAGAACGCACATGACCGGTACTGGCTGGAACCGGCCATGATGTGACTGCCCCTGATCGGATAACTCGCCCCGGTGCGGAGGGATATATGTCGTGTGTGATCGAAGTGGCTATTGAGCCCTACCTCGCCGTGAGGGAGTGCTAGAGCCCCGGCTAGGGTCGGGTCCCATGGACGTACTCATTCACGCCGTCGTCGGCCTCCACATCATCGGCATCGCCGCCCTGCTCGGCGGCTTCATGACCCAGATGAAGGCCATGGGCAAGGGCGAGGCGCGCATGGTCCCGGCGATGCTGCACGGGGCGCTGACGATGCTGGTGACGGGCGCGGCGCTGTACGGCCTCGACAAGGCCGACGGGCACGCCCCGGACACCTTCAAGATCGGTGTGAAGCTGGCGTTCCTGGTGGTGATCCTCGGGCTGGTCTATGTGAAGCGGGACGACGAGAAGGTGGAGGCTGCGGCCTTCGGTACGGTGGGCGCCCTGACCGCGGCGAACATCTTCATCGCCGTCCTCTGGACGTAGCCGCACCGCCCTCGCGCCCTGTGGATCCTGGCCGGTTCGCGGGGTGTCCGGGGAAGTGGGACCCGCTGTCAGTGGGGCGGCCTAGACTCGGGAGGCGATGAGCAGCCTCTTTGACGACAGCTTCCTGGCGGATCTCGGCACCTCGGGCGAGGAGCCCCCGCCGCCCCCGGAGGACGACGGAGCCCCGGAGCCGGTGCCGCACGACCTCTTCGGGGGCGTCTTCGACGCGCCCGTGCCGCGGGAGGCGTACTACCGCGACGGCGCCGCGCGGCCGCCCGTCGACCCGGCCGCGCTGCTGGAGGGGATGAACGACCAGCAGCGCGCCGCCGTGGTGCACACGGGCTCGCCGCTGCTGATCGTCGCGGGCGCCGGGTCCGGCAAGACGCGCGTGCTCACCCACCGCATCGCGCACCTGCTGGGCGCGCGCGACGTCCACCCCGGCCAGATCCTCGCGATCACCTTCACCAACAAGGCCGCGGGCGAGATGAAGGAGCGCGTCGAGGAGCTCGTGGGCCCGCGCGCCAACGCGATGTGGGTGATGACCTTCCACAGCGCGTGCGTGCGCATCCTGCGCCGCGAGAGCAAGAAGCTGGGCTTCACGTCCTCGTTCTCGATCTACGATGCCGCCGACTCCAAGCGGCTGATGGCGCTGGTCTGCCGGGACCTCGACCTCGACCCGAAGAAGTTCCCGCCGAAGTCGTTCAGCGCGAAGATCTCCAACCTCAAGAACGAGCTGATCGACGAGGAGAGCTTCGCCGGGCAGGCGGCTGGGGGCACCTCCCAGACGGAGTCTGGGGGAGGTTTCGAGAAGACGCTGGCGCAGGCGTACGCGATGTACCAGTCGCGGCTGCGCGAGGCCAACGCGCTGGACTTCGACGACATCATCATGACCACGGTCCACCTGCTGCAGGCGTTCCCGGACGTGGCCGACCACTACCGCCGCCGCTTCCGGCACGTCCTGGTCGACGAGTACCAGGACACCAACCACGCGCAGTACACGCTGGTGCGCGAGCTGGTCGGCACCCCGGAGAGCGCCCCCGAGGACGGGGTCGCGGAGCTGTGCGTCGTCGGTGACGCCGACCAGTCGATCTACGCCTTCCGCGGGGCGACGATCCGCAACATCCTCCAGTTCGAGGAGGACTACCCGGACGCCACGACGATCCTGCTGGAGCAGAACTACCGCTCCACACAGACGATCCTCAGCGCCGCCAACGCCGTCATCGAGCGCAACCAGAACCGCCGCCCGAAGAATCTGTGGACCGAGGCCGGGGCGGGCGCGACCATCACCGGCTATGTCGCCGACACCGAGCACGACGAGGCGCAGTTCGTCGCCGACGAGATCGACCGGCTGACGGACGCGGGCGACGCCAAGGCCGGTGACGTCGCGATCTTCTACCGGACCAACGCCCAGTCGCGCGTCTTCGAAGAGATCTTCATCCGCGTCGGCCTGCCCTACAAGGTCGTCGGCGGAGTGCGCTTCTACGAGCGCAAGGAGGTCCGCGACGTCCTGGCGTACCTGCGGGTGCTCGCCAACCCCGAGGACACCGTGCCGCTGCGGCGCATCCTCAACGTCCCCAAGCGCGGCATCGGCGAGCGCGCCGAGGCCATGATCGACGCGCTGGCCCTGCGCGAGAGGATCAGCTTCGCGCAGGCGCTCCGGCGGGTGGACGAGGCGTACGGCATGGCCGCGCGCTCGGCCAACGCGGTCAACCGCTTCAACGTCCTGCTGGAGGAGCTGCGCACCGTCGTCGAGTCGGGTGCCGGGCCCGCCACCGTCCTGGAGGCGGTCCTGGAGCGCACGGGCTATCTCGCCGAGCTCCAGGCGTCCACCGACCCGCAGGACGAGACCCGCATCGAGAACCTTCAGGAGCTGGCGGCCGTCGCCCTGGAGTTCGAGCAGGAGCGGGAGGGCGAGGAGGACCAGGGCACGCTGGCGGAGTTCCTGGAGAAGGTCGCGCTGGTCGCGGACTCCGACCAGATCCCCGACGAGGCTGAGAGATCAGCGGCTGGCGCCGAGGGCGAGGGCACGGGCGTCATCACCCTGATGACGCTGCACACCGCGAAGGGCCTGGAGTTCCCCGTCGTCTTCCTCACCGGCATGGAGGACGGTGTTTTCCCGCACATGCGGGCCCTCGGGCAGACGAAGGAGCTGGAGGAGGAGCGGCGGCTCGCCTATGTGGGCATCACCCGCGCCCGCGAGCGGCTGTACCTGACCCGGGCGAGCATGCGCAGCGCCTGGGGCCAGCCCGCGTACAACCCGCCGTCGCGGTTCCTGGAGGAGATCCCCGGCGAGTTCCTCCAGTGGCGCCGCACCGGCCCGGCCACGCCCTCGGCGTCGATGGGCGCGGTCTCGGGGCTCACGTCCGGCTTCTCGTCCTCGCGCGGCGGTGGCGGCGCGAAGGCGGGCCCGAGCGGTTTCGCGACGCGGCGTACCAAGGACCGGCAGGTGGTGGCGCTGGCCGTCGGTGACCGTGTCACGCACGACTCGTTCGGGCTGGGCACCGTCGTCGCGGTCAAGGGCAGCGGCGACAACGCGGAGGCGACGGTGGACTTCGGCGAGGAGAAGCCGAAGCGGTTGCTGTTGCGCTACGCGCCGGTGGAGAAGCTCTAGCCCTTCGAGGGGGCCGCGAAAAACGCCGGGCGGGCCGGAGGATCCGGCCCGCCCGGCGTCGGAGCCCGGTGGGTGATGCCTACGTCGGGTCCAGGTCGTGGGCCCGGAGCCAGGGCAGGGGGTCGACGGCCGAGCCGCCGGGGCGCACCTCGAAGTGCAGGTGCGGGCCCGTGGAGTTGCCGGAGTTGCCCGAATAGGCGATGACATCGCCCGCCTTGACCTGCCCGGAGCGGAGCTTGGTGCTGCTGAGGTGGCAGTACCAGGTCTCCGTGCCGTCCGGTGACGTCACTATGGCCATGTTGCCGTAGGCGACGTTGTACTGCGTGCGGACCGTGCCGTCGGTCGCGGCCATGACGGGCGTGCCGTAGCTGACGGGGAAGTCGATGCCGGTGTGCACCGACATCCAGTTGACGCCTGCCTGGCCGAAGTACGCGCTCAGCCCGTGCTGGTTGACCGGGAGCGAGAACTTGGGGCGCTCCGCTTCCTTGCGCGCCGCTTCCTCCGCCTTGCGCTTCTTCTCCTCCTCCTGCCGCAGCTTGAGGTCGATGCGCTCCTGGTTGCGGCTCGCGCGGGTGGCGAAGTCGTCGGCGCCCCGGCTGAGGCCGGCGAGCTGGGTGTCCAGCTTGCTGTTGGCGAGCGAGGACACGGCGGCGTTGTCCGGGGCCGAGGCCGCCTGCGTCTTCTGGGCGTCGTCCTTGCCGCCGGAGACGGACGCGGCGGCGATCCCCGCGACGCCCATCACGGCGACGGAGGGCACGGCCACCGTCAACAGCGCCTTGCGGCGCGGCCGGTAGCCCGTACGGGAGGGGGCGCCCTTGCGGCGGCTGCGGCTCTGCGCCGGGATGTCCGCCCGCGCCGGTGTGTCCTGTCCGCCCTGTCGGTCCTGTCCGTCCTGCTCGTCCGCGGGCTCCGGCGGTTCGACCACGGACATGGTGCGGGTCTCGGCGTCGGCGACGGACCGGGCGCCGGGCCCGGGGTCGGCGGCGGAGAGGTCGACCATGACGGTGGGGGTGCGCTGGGGCTCCTCCGGATCCGCGTACGCGCTGGTGTCCCAGGTCTGCGTCTGCGGGGCGTCGCCCCAGCCGTTGTCCGTGGGGTGGCCCCAGCCGGAGGTGTCCCCGGCCGGGTGGGCCCCGGTGTCCCAGCTCTGGCCGTGGACCGAGGCGCCGCCGGCCCAGCTGCCGTCCGCGGGGTGCGCCCAGCCGGCGCCGTTCGACGTGTCGTACGCGCCGGGCGTGTTCCAGGAGTTGGTGTCCGTGGCCCGGGTACCGTCGGGGCCGCCCCAGGCGGAGGTGTCCCACTGGCCGGTGTGCCCGGTGTCGTAGCCGGTGAACTCCCAGGTCTGGGTGTGGCCGGAGGCGCCCGTGGCCCAGCCGCCGTCCTGGAAGTGCTCCCAGCCCGTGGTGTTCGCGCCCCAGGAGGCGTCGGGGGAGTGCCCCCAGCCGGAGGTGTCCCACTGGCCGGAGCCCTCGTAGCCGGGATAGCCGTGCGGGGTGCCCTGCTGCTCGTACGACGTGCAGTGCCCGTAGGAGAAATCCTGAGCGGGACCGGTCGGGCTCGAGCCCGCCGACGGGTGACGGTCGTTCACCACCACTTCTCTTTCGCCTCGGGAGCAGGAGAATTAGCGGCGACTGTACCCGGCGGTTCGGGATGGCGACAATCTTCGTCACGTTTCAGGTGGGCGCGGGGCGGGCATTTGGCCGTCTTTCGGCGGACTGAACCCCCGAAAATCGATTTGACGTTCGATGGCTGTTCGGTTTTTCGGCGTGTCGTATGGCGTGTGCGCCGGGCAGGGGTGTACGGGGCCGGTCGCGGACCGGCGGGCGGACCGGCCGGAGGTCGGGCGACGTCAGGCGACGGACGCGGCGCCGGACGTGTCGGCCGCGGTTTCCTCCGTGCTGAGGGCCTGGCGGATGCCCGCCGCCACGGCCCAGTGGACCGGGAGGGCGAGATGCCCCACGCCGGTCACGCGCACATTGCGGGTGAGCAGATCCGGGTGGTCGATACGGGCCGTCTCGACCGGCACCATGATCTGGTCCAAGTCGCTCCAGAAGCTGATGAAACGCGTTCGGCAATCGGGCGCGGGCGCGGCGAGTTCCGTAAGGAGAGCGGACCCGGGGTACATCTGCCGGGCCAGCGGATGGGCGTACGCCAATGACGCGACGCGGGTGCCGCTGTGCGGGGTGCCGAGCGTGACCAGCGTTCTCACCCGGGCGTCGCCGCCGAGCCGTTGGATGTAATAGCGGGCTATCAGGCCCCCGAGGCTGTGCCCCACCACATCGACCTCCGGCCGGCCGGTGCGCGCGCAGAGCTCCTCCACGTGCCGGGCGAGCAGTTCGGCCGCGGTGCGGGCATCGCAGGTCAGCGGGGAGTAGTTGAGGGACTCGACGTGCTCCCAGCCGTGCCCGCGGAGGGAGCGGCGGAGCAGGACGAAGACCGAGCGGTTGTCGATGAAACCGTGCAGCAGGACGACGGGCGGGTGGGAGCCGTGTTCTGTTTCCTGCGCCGTCCTGCCGTTCGTTCCGGATTCGGATGCGGCTTCGGGCGTGTCGTTGGGCCCTGTGGGTGGTGGCGGCAGTGGCGGAGGGCGGCGCTCCTGGGTCAGGCCCGTGGGGTAGAGCAGCGCGTGGCCGGTGAGGATCGCCAGCTCCAGCAGCGTGGAGCGGACGAGCACCGCCCTGGGACGCAACAGGGCCGAGAAGAGGATGAGCAAGCGCAGGGCCACCATGGCCGACCTCCGGAACGGCACACAGAAGGCGGCTCTCTCCCCCCGGTGCGCAGACATCGGGAAGCTGTGCGCGGCCGGCCGCACCACTGCGCCGTGCGGCTGTCGGCACAGGGGCGCGGCCACCTCGCTGCGGCTCCCCTCGCAACCACCCGCCGTCCCGCTGTCCCGGTGGCGCGAGTGGCTCCATGACCCGTGAGATACGGAAGCGCGAGGGTGGTGCGTAGCGAACGTGTTGTCCCACGTGTGATTTCCCCCTCCCTCTCCACCGCGAAACGGCCGGGTGCGGGATGCTGGGGATAACGTTCGTTCACGTCCCTGGCCCCGAGGGGCCGGGAATCCCCGCGGCCGGTCACCGGCAGCCGTACTTCTCGTACTTGGAGGCAGTGATGGGAGTGACCGGTCCGATCCGTGTGGTGGTGGCCAAGCCGGGGCTCGACGGTCATGACCGCGGGGCCAAGGTCATCGCCCGGGCGCTGCGCGACGCCGGCATGGAGGTCATCTACACCGGCCTCCACCAGACGCCGGAGCAGATCGTGGACACCGCGATCCAGGAGGACGCCGACGCGATCGGCCTGTCCATCCTCTCGGGAGCCCACAACACGCTCTTCGCCAAGGTGATCGAGCTGCTCCGGGAGCGCGACGCGGAGGACATCAAGGTGTTCGGCGGCGGCATCATCCCCGAGGCGGACATCGCTCCGCTCAAGGCGCAGGGGGTCGCGGAGATCTTCACCCCCGGGGCGACCACGACGTCCATCGTCGACTGGGTCAACGCCAACGTCCGCCACGCCGCGGAGGCGTGACCGGCAGCGCCGCGCGGCCGCGCACCGACGGGAGGGGCCCATTGCTCAGCCCGCCAGTTCGGCGTGCATCGCGGCGCGCAGCCGCAGCGTGGCGACGAGGCGCTGGAACGCCTCCGTCCAGTACGCGGCTCCCCCCAGGGCGTCGTCGGGGGCCGCGGTGAGCACCTCCATGCGGTCGGCCAGTGCGGGGTCGAGGCAGCGCTCCGCCAGCCCCATCACCCCGCTGAAGCTCCACGGATAGCCGCCCGCGTCCCGGGCGGCGCCGAGGGCGTCCACCAGGGCCGTGCCCAGCGGCTCCGGCCACGGCACCTCGCACACCCCGAGCAGCCGGAACGCCTCCGGCAGCCCGTGCGTCGCGATGAACTCCGCCACCCACTCCGCGCGCTCCCCGGGCGGCAGCGCGGAGAGCAGCTTCGCCTGGTCCCGCCACGACGCGCCCTCCGCCGCGGGGGCCGCCGACGCCGGACCGAGCAGGACCCGCGACCACTCCGCGTCCCCCTGCCGGACGGCCGCCCGGCACCAGGCCGCATGGAGGTCCGGCTGCCAGCCGTCGGCGACCGGCAGGGCCACGATCGCCGCGGCACTCCTGCCACCGAACCGCTCGCGCCACACGGCCAGCGGTGCCGCCTCCACCACCTGGCCCAGCCACCACGACCGCTCGCCGCGCCCGGACGGCGGCCGTGCGACGACGCCGTCCCGCCGCATGTCCTTGTCGCACTCGTGCGGTGCCTCGACGGATATGCGGGCGGCGTCGCCCGTGCGCTCCAGGGCCACGCACGTACGCGCCCGCCCGGCCATCCGCCGCGCCAGCGCGGAGCCGGGGAGGGCCGTCAGCAGCTCCGCCGCGGTGCTCCGCACGGTGCGGCTCCGGTCGTCCAGGGCCTGTTCCAGGAACGGCTCGTCGGCCGGGGAGAGCCCCTCGCGCAGCGAGTCCAGGAACATCAGCCGGTCCTCGGCGCGCTCCGTCCGCCAGGTGGCCGTGAGCAGCTCCCGCCCGGCCGCCGGGTCGTGGCGCCGCACGGAGACGAGCAGGGCGACGCGCTCGGCGAACAGCCCCTCCTCCCACACCTGTCGCGCCCCCGGGCCGTCGAGCGGCCCCGTCGCGCGGCCCGGCGCCGGGGGCGGACCGGCGCGCAGTGCGTACTTCCACTGCGGGTTGAGCGCGGCCAGCCACCGCGCGCGGGGCCCGCCGAGCGCGAGTGCTCCCGGGCGGAGGTCGGTACGGGCGCGGGCCGCGTCGAGCAGGGCGGGCAGCAGGGCTGCGGGCGCCCGGTAGCCGTGCCGGTTGGCGGCGGCCAGCCATTGGGGCAGCAGCTCGGTGAGATCGGGCGCGGTGCCGCGGCGCCCGCCGTCCGCCGAGCGGTCGGTGAGCAGCAGCTCCAGCCGCCGTCCGGCGGCGGGTGGCAGCGGGGGCCGGGGATCGGGGGGTGCCGCCTCGGGCCGTGGCCGGGCCACGGCCGGGAGCAGCCCGGCCCGCCGCCGGACGGTCTGCGCGGCCGCCGCGTCGAGCAGCGCCGCGGCGGCGTCCTGACCGGGCCGTGGCTGTACGGGCGGGGTGCGCCGCTCGGTGCCGAGGAGGGCGGCGGAGACCAGCTCGTCCCAAGTGGTGTTCATGCGCTTGCCCTTTCGTGTGTCCGTCGGCCCGCGGCGCCGCCGTTCGTCGCCGCCGGCCCCGTCAGAGCGCCACCGGTTCGGGCGCCCATGTGGTCAGCGGGGTGAAGCCGCGGTGGCCGCACTCGCCGAAGACCGTGACTGGGTGGCCGCCGGATATCGCGGTGAGCTGCCACAGGGCCGTGCGCTCCCGGTGCCGGTGGTCGACGGGGAGCGCCGACCCGCCCTGGGCGTCCACCAGTTGCCAGCGGCCGTCCGGGCCGGGGACCGGGACCACGGCGTCGAGCAGCACCGGCCACGCGTCCAGCCACGGGTCGTCGCGCAGCGCGTCGCCGTACGCGGCCAGGGCCTGCCGGACGTCGCCGCCCGGCGGCTGCCCGGGGCAGGGCTCGGGAGCCGCGTGCCGGGCCGCCAGGGCGGCACGCAGCGGCCGCGCCGCCGGGTAATAGGCGAGGTCCGCGTCCAGCACGCTGCCCGTCGGCAGCGACAACTCCGGTGCCCGCCCGCCCGCCCCGTACGAGAGGAGCAGCGCCATGCGGCCCGTCCGGCGGCCGCGGAGCCAGATCTTCCGGGTGATCAGCCGGCCGTCGTCGCCGTCCGTACGGGCCAGGACCAGCCAGTGGTCACGGACCGGGGGGACGGAGGCGAGCAGCGCGGCCGTGTCCACGGGGATGCCGACCCGCGTCCGCACCGTGGCCGCCAAGGACTCCGGCAGCCGATCGAGGCGCAGGAACCCCTGGTTGAGCATGTGCAACAGGGCGCACTCCGCCAACAGCCGCGACGCCCAGTCCCCGTCCGAACCGCGCGCGGCCGCCAACTCCCGTACGCGCGAGGCGAGTCCGGGGGCCTGCGCGTCGACCATGCGCGCCGCCGTCTCCTCCCACTGCCCGTACCCCGGCCCGTCGGCGGCCGCGAGGCCGCCGCGCAGCAGATCGCCGAGCCGCCGCTCCAACTCCGCGGCACCGGCGGCCATTCGCCGCGCGCGGCGCTCCGCGCGCCCCCGGGCCGCGTCCGTGTCCGATGGGCCACCCTCGGGTGGCGCAGCCGTCCGCTCCATGCCCCACACGCTACGACCCCCCACTGACAATCGCCCTGACCTGCGAACTTCCCTCGCCGGGGCCGATTGTCAGTGGGGTGGTGCAGGCTTGTTCACAGCACCCGGAGCCGCACGACGAGGGGGACTTGTGACCGTGCCCGGAACCGATACCGACGTCCTGCGACCACACGCCGAGGACGCCTTCGCGGAAGAGCTCGCGGCCCTCGCGGCCGCCGACGACCGGCCCCGCCCCGAGCGCTGGCGGCTCTCGCCGTGGGCCGTCGCCACCTACCTCCTCGGCGGCACGCTGCCCGACCGCACGGTGATCACGCCCAAGTACGTGGGCCCGCGCCGCATCGTCGAGGTGGCCGTCGCCACGCTCGCCACCGACCGGGCGCTGCTCCTGCTCGGGGTGCCCGGCACCGCCAAGACCTGGGTGTCCGAGCATCTGGCCGCCGCGGTCAGCGGCGACTCCACCCTGCTGGTGCAGGGCACGGCGGGCACTCCGGAAGAGGCCATGCGCTACGGCTGGGACTACGCCCGGCTCCTCGCCCACGGCCCCGGCCGCGAGGCGCTCGTGCCGGGCCCCGTCATGCGCGCCATGGCCGCGGGCCTGACCGTCCGGGTGGAGGAGCTCACCCGCGTGCCCGCCGACGTACAGGACACGCTCATCACTGTGCTGTCAGAAAAGACCCTGCCCATCCCCGAGTTGGGGGAGGAGGTGCAGGCCGTGCGCGGCTTCAATCTGATCGCCACCGCCAACGACCGGGACCGCGGGGTCAACGAGCTCTCCAGCGCCCTGCGCCGCCGGTTCAACACCGTCGTCCTCCCTCTGCCCGCCACCGCGGAGGCGGAGGTCGAGATCGTCGCCCGGCGCGTCGAGCAGATGGGGCGCTCCCTCGAACTGCCCGCCGTGCCCGAGGGTGCCGACGAGATCCGGCGCGTCGTCACCGTCTTCCGTGAGCTGCGCGCCGGGGTCACCGCCGACGGCCGCACCAAGCTCAAGTCCCCTTCGGGGACGCTGTCCACGGCGGAGGCCATCTCCGTCGTCACCGGTGGGCTCGCCCTGGCCGCGCACTTCGGCGACGGCGTCCTCCGGGCGGACGACGTGGCCGCCGGCGTCCTGGGCGCCGTGGTCCGCGACCCGGCGGCGGACCGCCTCGTCTGGCAGGAGTACCTGGAGACGGTCGTCCGCGAACGGGACGGCTGGAAGGACTTCTACCGCGCGTGCCGGGAGGCCGCGGCATGACCGGGCCCGGCCCGGCCCTGCTGGGCGTCCGGCACCACGGGCCCGGCTCCGCGCGGGCCGTCGCCGCGGCGCTCGACCAGTGCGCGCCGGAGGCCGTGCTGATCGAGGGCCCGCCCGAGGCCGACGCGATCGTCCACCTCGCGGCCGACGAGGGCATGCGGCCGCCCGTCGCCCTCCTCGCGCACGCCGCCGACGACCCCGGCCACTCCGCGTTCTGGCCGCTCGCCGCGTTCTCCCCGGAGTGGACCGCGATCCGTTGGGCCCTCGCCCGCGGCGTCCCCGTCCGGTTCATCGACCTGCCCGCGGCGCACACCCTGGCCCTCCGGGCCCAGGACGGCCCCGACCGGGACGCCCCGTCCGTCGCGTCCGGGGAACCGTCGCCGGACGCCGCCCCGTCGGGCGCCGACCCGCTGGCCGCGCTCGCGGCCGCCGCCGGGCACGACGATCCCGAACGGTGGTGGGAGGACGCCGTCGAGCACCGCGGCCGTGCCCGTCCCGGCGACGCGCTCGCGCCGTTCCAGGCCCTCGCCGAGGCCATGGCGGAGCTGCGGGCCCTCCGCCCCGGCCCCGGCCGGGACGCGGCCCGCGAAGCGCATATGCGGCTCGAACTGCGGGCGGCCCGGCGCGAGTTCGGCGACGCCCTCGCCGTGGTCTGCGGCGCCTGGCACGTACCGGCCCTGACGGAGAAGCGGACGGTCGCCGCCGACCGGGCGGAGCTCAAGGGGCTGCCCAAGGTCAAAGTCCACGTCAGCTGGGTGCCGTGGACCCACGGGCGCCTCGCCCGCCACAGCGGTTACGGCGCGGGGATCGACGCGCCCGGCTGGTACGACCACCTCTTCCATGCCCCCGACCGGCCCGTCGAGCGCTGGATGACCGAGGTCGCCCGGCTGCTGCGCGCCGAGGACCACCCCGTCTCCTCCGCCCACGTCATCGAGGCCGTACGGCTCGCCGAGGCCCTGGCCGTGCTGCGCGGCCGCCCGCTCGCCGGGCTCACGGAGACCCTCGACGCGGTCCGGGCCGTCATGTGCGAGGGCTCCGGCGCGCCCCTCGCGCTCGTGGCGGAGCGCCTCGTCGTCGGCGACGCCCTGGGCGAGGTACCGGAGTCCGCCCCCGCCGCCCCCCTGCAGCGGGACCTGACCCGCCTTCAGCGCACGTTGCGGCTCAAGCCGGAGGCCGCCGCGCGGGACCGCGAGTTCGACCTGCGCGAGGACAACGACGTGGCCCGCAGCCGCCTGTTGCACCGGCTGCGGCTCCTCGGTGTCCACTGGGGAGAGCCGGTGCGCACCCGCGGCGGCACGGGTACCTTCCGCGAGTCCTGGCGGCTGCGCTGGACCCCCGAGCTGTCCGTGCGGGTCGCCGAGGCCGGAGTGTGGGGGACCACCGTGGCGGCCGCCGCCACGGCGCGGGCCGAGGCGGCGGCCGTCGGATCCCCGGCCCTCGCCGACCTCACCGCGCTCGCCGAACGATGCCTGCTCGCCGGCCTGTCCGACGCCCTCCCGGCCGTGATGCGCGTCCTCGCCGACCGCGCCGCGCTCGACACGGACGTGGCGCACCTGGCCGGGGCCCTCCCCGCGCTGGTCCGCGCGGTGCGGTACGGCGATGTGCGCCGCACGGACACCGCCGCCCTCGCCGAGGTGGCCGCGGGGCTGGCGGAGCGGGTCTTCGTCGGCCTCCCCGCCGCCTGCGCGGGCCTGGACCCGGACGCGGCGGCGGACATGCGGGGCCATCTGGACGCCGTGCACCACGCGGTGGGCCTGTCGGCCGGGACGGGCCCGGCCGCCGGCACGCGGGAGCGCTGGGCCGGAGTGCTGCGGCTGCTCGCCGGGCGGGACGGGCTGCCCGGCGGGATACGGGGGCGGGCCGCGCGGCTGCTGCTGGACGACGGGGGGCTGACGGAGGACCAGGCCACCACGCTCATGGGGCTCGCGCTCTCGCCCGCGGTCGCGGCGGGGGAGGCGGCCGCCTGGATCGAGGGCTTCCTGGGCGACGGCGCGGCCGGGGGGATGCTGCTCGTGCACGACGAGCGGTTGCTCGGGCTGGTCGACTCCTGGCTGGCAGCGCTCCCGGAGGACTCTTTCACCGGCGTGCTGCCACTGCTGCGGCGGGCGTTCTCCGCCTTCGAGCCGGGGGTGCTGCGGGCGCTGGGGGATCTGCTCCGCAGTTCGGCTGCGCCGGGCCGTCACGGCGGTGTCGGCGGCATCGGCGGGGACGGTGAGGACGGTGGGTTCGGAGCGGGGCTCGACGAGGGGCGGGCGGGGGCCGTACTGCCCACGGTGCGGCTGCTGCTGGGGGAGGCGGACTTCTTCCCCACCCCGCCCCTTCCCGAACCGGAGCTCCGCCCCGGACCCCGGCCATCGGGTACGGGGTCGACGGGGAGCGATGTGCCGGAGCCGGAGCTTCGCCCTGGACCCGGGTTGCCGGGCGCCGGGTCGGCGGGGGCGGATGTGCTGGAGTCGGAGCTTCGCTCCGGGCCTCAGCTGTCTGATGCCGGGTCGGCGGGGAAGGGCGCGCCGGGGCTTGGGCTTCGCTCCGGGCCTCAGCCGTCGGGCGCCGGGCCGGTGGGCGCGCCGGAGTCGGGGCTCGGCCCCGGGCCACGGTCATCGGGCGCCGGACCGGCAGGGGCGGGCGCGTCGGAGTCGGGGCTCGGCCCCGGGCCCAGGTCGTCGGGTGCCGGGCCGTCGGGCGTCGGGCCGGCGGGGGCGGGCGTGTTGGAGTCGGAGCTTGGCTCCGGGCTTCAGCGGTCTGATGCCGGACAGGCGGGGGTGGGCGCGCCGGAGTCGGGGCTCGGCCCTGGGCCCAGGCTGTCGGGTGCTGGGCCGTCGGGCGCCGGGTCGGCGAGGGCGGGCGCGTTGGAGTCGGAGCCTGGCTCCGGGCTTCAGCCGTCCGATGCCGGACCGGCGAAGGCGGGCGCGTCGGAGTCGGGGCTTTGTAGTGGGGCTCGGGCATCGGGTTTTGCCGGGCTTCGCCCGGGGACCGCATCGGGTTTTCCCGGGCTCCGCCCGGACAGTGACGTGCAAGAGGGCGCCCCCGCCGTCGGTGGGAGTGAGCGGCTGCGGCGTTGGCGGCTTGTGCTCGGGGGTGCCGGTTCCGGCGGTGGGCAGGTGCTCGGTGGTCGTGACGTCGTCATCGACCGGGCGCTCGACGCGCTCTACGGGGAGGCGGGCGGAGGCGCGGGGCTCGGCGGGTCCGTGCCGCGGGTCGCCCGCTGGCTGGGGGACATCCGTACGTACTTCCCGGTGTCCGTCGTTCAGGTGATGCAGCGGGACGCCCTCGACCGGCTCGGGCCGGCCGCGCTGCTGCGGGAGCCGGAGCTGCTGGAGGCGGTCGAGGCCGACGTGCATCTCGTGGGCACTCTCCTGTCGCTCCACAAGGTCATGCCGGAGACCACCCGGGAAACCGCCCGCGCTGTGGTCCGCAAGGTCGTCCGGGAGCTGGAGGAGCGGCTGGCGCGGCGCACCCGGACCGCCGTCGGCGGTGCCCTCGACCGGTCGTCGGCGCGCGTCCGCAGGCCCCGGCACCAGGACATCGACTGGGACCGCACCATCCGGGCCAACCTCAAGAACTATCTGCCCGCCCACCGCACGGTCGTCCCGGAGCGGCTCGTCGGCCGGGGGCGGGCGGCGCGGTCGGTGCGCAAGGAGGTGGTCCTCTGTGTCGACCAGTCGGGCTCCATGGCCTCCTCGGTCGTCTACGCGTCCGTGTTCGGCGCGGTCCTCGCCTCGATGCGCTCCCTCGACACCCGGCTCGTCGTTTTCGACACCGCTGTCGCCGACCTCACCGACCGGCTGGCCGATCCGGTCGACGTCCTGTTCGGCACGCAGCTCGGCGGCGGCACCGACATCGACCGGGCGCTCGCCTACTGCCAGTCCCGCATCACCCGCCCGGCGGAGACCGTTGTGGTCCTCATCAGTGATCTCCACGAGGGCGGGATACGCGACGGAATGCTCCGGCGGGTCGCCGCGCTGCAGGCGTCCGGTGTGCGGTTCGTGACGCTGCTCGCGCTCTCCGACGAGGGTGCCCCCGCCTACGACCACGACCGTGCCGCGGCGCTCGCGGGCCTGGGCGCACCGGCGTTCGCCTGCACTCCCGACCTCTTCCCGGAGGTGATGGCCGCCGCGCTGGAGAACCGGCCGCTGCCCGTCCCCGAGCCCTGACGGCGGGCCCGGCGCGCGCGTCGGGGGAGGCGGCCGCGGTGGCGGTCCGTGTGCGATCTGTGAGGGTAATCACGGCCGGAGTGTGACCTGCGATTTAGGGACCTCCGTCCCTCGGGGATAACCTGCGAGACGGACATGCCGCGTCAACGGTGAACGTGTGCCGCCCTCGTAAAAGATCGCGTCGTCACGCTGGCCTGCGGCACGCCCGCGCAGACACTGAACCGCGATATCCATGGAAAAGGGACGGACGCGCGTGGACCTGTTCGAGTACCAGGCGAGGGACCTCTTCGCCAAGCACGGTGTACCGGTGCTGGCCGGTGAAGTCATTGACACGCCTGAGGCGGCCCGCGAGGCGACCGAGCGGCTGGGCGGCAAGTCGGTCGTCAAGGCGCAGGTGAAGGTCGGCGGCCGTGGCAAGGCCGGTGGCGTGAAGCTCGCCGCCACCCCGGACGAGGCCGTCGCCCGCGCGACGGACATCCTCGGCATGGACATCAAGGGCCACACGGTCCACAAGGTGATGATCGCCGAGACCGCTCCCGAGATCCTCGAGGAGTACTACGTCTCGTACCTCCTCGACCGCACCAACCGCACCTTCCTCGCCATGGCGTCCGTTCAGGGCGGCATGGACATCGAGGAGGTCGCGGCCAAGACCCCCGAGGCTCTGGCCAAGGTTCCGGTCGACTCCAACGAGGGTGTGACGATCGAGAAGGCCCGCGAGATCGTCGCCCAGGCGAAGTTCCCGGCCGAGGTCGCCGAGAAGGTCGCCGAGGTCATGGTGACCCTGTGGAAGACCTTCGTCGCCGAGGACGCGCTCCTCGTCGAGGTCAACCCGCTCGCCAAGGTCGCCAACGGCGACGTTCTGGCCCTCGACGGCAAGGTCTCGCTCGACGAGAACGCCGACTTCCGCCAGCCGGAGCACGAGGCGCTGGAGGACAAGGCCGCGGCCAACCCGCTGGAGGCCGCCGCCAAGGCCAAGGGCCTGAACTACGTCAAGCTCGACGGCCAGGTCGGCATCATCGGCAACGGCGCGGGTCTCGTCATGAGCACCCTGGACGTCGTCGCGTACGCCGGTGAGAACCACGGCGGCGTCAAGCCGGCCAACTTCCTCGACATCGGTGGCGGCGCCTCCGCCGAGGTGATGGCCAACGGTCTTGAGATCATCCTCGGTGACCCGGACGTCAAGTCCGTCTTCGTCAATGTCTTCGGTGGCATCACCGCGTGCGACGAGGTCGCCAAGGGCATCGTGCAGGCGCTCGAGCTGCTGAAGGCCAAGGGCGAGAACGTCAGCAAGCCGCTCGTCGTCCGCCTCGACGGCAACAACGCGGAGCTGGGTCGCAAGATCCTGTCCGACGCCAACCACCCGCTGGTGCAGCGCGTGGACACCATGGACGGCGCGGCCGACAAGGCCGCCGAGCTGGCTGCGAAGTAAGGGACGAGGACTCCACAACCATGGCTATCTTCCTCACCAAGGACAGCAAGGTCATCGTCCAGGGGATGACCGGCGCCACGGGCATGAAGCACACCAAGCTCATGCTGGCCGACGGCACCAACATCGTCGGTGGCGTGAACCCGCGCAAGGCGGGCACGAGCGTCGACTTCGACGGCACCGAGGTGCCCGTCTTCGGCTCCGTCGCCGAGGCGATGGAGAAGACCGGTGCCAACGTCACCGTCGTCTTCGTGCCGCCGGCGTTCGCCAAGGCCGCCGTGGTCGAGGCGATCGACGCCGAGATCCCGCTGGCCGTCGTGATCACCGAGGGCATCGCCGTCCACGACTCCGCCGCCTTCTGGGCGTACGCGGGCTCGAAGGGCAACAAGACCCGCATCATCGGCCCGAACTGCCCCGGTCTGATCACCCCGGGCCAGTCCAACGCCGGCATCATCCCGGGCGACATCACCAAGCCCGGCCGCATCGGTCTGGTGTCCAAGTCGGGCACGCTGACCTACCAGATGATGTACGAGCTCCGTGACATCGGCTTCTCGTCGGCCGTCGGCATCGGTGGCGACCCGGTCATCGGCACCACGCACATCGACGCGCTCGCCGCGTTCGAGGCCGACCCCGAGACCGACCTGATCGTCATGATCGGCGAGATCGGCGGCGACGCCGAGGAGCGGGCCGCGGACTTCATCAAGGCCAACGTCACCAAGCCGGTCGTCGGCTACGTGGCCGGTTTCACCGCGCCCGAGGGCAAGACGATGGGCCACGCCGGTGCGATCGTGTCCGGTTCGTCCGGCACCGCCCAGGCGAAGAAGGAGGCCCTGGAGGCCGCGGGCGTGAAGGTCGGCAAGACGCCGTCCGAGACGGCCCGCCTGGCGCGCGCGGCGCTGTCCGCCTGAGCCGTACGGTCCTGAGTGCGTGGGCCCGCACCCCTTCGGGGGTGCGGGCCCACGCCCGTTCCCCCGGGCACCCTCCGGGATGAAAGGTGCATAAACGTATTTGGGCGACACGACGGCCATTTGCGTGCTACCCGTATGAATGCCATGTTGTTGGCAGCATGGCCTTGTGACCCAATATGCCGATCACAGCCCGCCGTTGTCCTCGCGGAGCCGGTCCACCGCCGCGGGGCCGCCGCCGGCGGGCACGGTGTTCCTCGGCGGGATGGTCGCCGCGGGCCTGGGGCTCGGCACGCTCGCCGTGGCCGTGCTGTCGCTGTGGATCTCCTCCCCGTACCCCGACAGCGGCCCCGCGACGGCGCTGCGCGTCGCCGCGGCCCTGTGGCTGCTCGCGCACGGCGCGCACCTCGTACGGACCGAGACGCTCTCCGGGACGCCCGCGCCGATCGGCCTGACGCCGCTGCTGCTCACGGTCCTGCCGAGCTGGCTGCTCTACCGGGCGGCCCGGCACACCCTCGACCCGGCGGACGAGCCGCCGGACGACGCCCCGGACGAGCCGCCCGAGGGCGACGTTCCTCCTGACCCGTACGACGCCTTGTACGACGGCCCGTACGACGCCGTGCCCGCGGGCCGCCCCGCGGGGCTCGCGCCGCGCAAGGCGGTCGCGGCCCTGCTGGGCGGCTATCTGTTCGTGGCCGCGGCCGCCGCGCTCTACGTCTCGTCGGGGCCCCTGCGGGTCGATCCGCTGAGCGCCCTGCTCCATGTGCCGCTCTTCGCGGGCGCGTCCGTCGGGATCGGGGCGTGGGCGGCGGGGCACGGCCCCGGCGCGACACGGCCCGCCCTTACGCGCCGGGCGCTGGGGGCGCTTCCCCTGGGCGTGCGGCGCTGGTTCACGCGCCCCCGGCTGTACGACGTCGTACGGACCGGGGCGGCGGCCACGGGTGCCCTGCTCGGCGGCGGCACGCTGCTGCTGGTCGTCTCCCTCGCCCTGCACGCGGGGGTGGCGCAGCAGTCGCTCCTCCAGATGACCTTCGCCTGGTCGGGCCGCGTCGCCGTGATCCTCCTGTGCGTGGCGCTGCTGCCGAACGCGGTCGTCTGGGCGGCGGCGTACGGGCTGGGGCCCGGGTTCATGGTCGGTACGGTCGGCGTCGTCGCCCCGCTGGGGGTGGCCGGGTATCCGCTGCTGCCCCGGTTCCCGCTCTTCGCGGCGCTCCCGGCGGCGGGCCCGTCCGGACCGCTTGCCCTGGCGGCGGCCTCGGCGCTGTCCGTCGCCACGGGTGTGTCGGTCGCGTACGCGGCGGTGCCGCGCGACCCGGAGGCGCTGCACCGGTCGAAGCCGGCCCGCACGGCCGGTACCGCCGCGCTGGGCGCGGCGCTGTGCGCGGTGCTGATGGCGTTCCTGGCGTACGCGGCGTCCGGCACGCTCGGCCGGTCCAGGCTCGCGGCCTTCGGCCCGCCGTGGTGGCTCGTGGGCGGCGCGGCGCTGGCCTGGACGGCGGTCCTCGGCGTACCGGGCGCGCTGATCCTGCGCTGGACCCGGCGCCGGGCCCTGCGGAAGGCGGCCGAAGCGGCCGAGGCGGAGGCGGCCGAGGCGAAGGCGGCCGAAGCGGAGGCGGAGCGCGAGAACGTGCGTACGGCCGTGCCCGAGGTCGTGCCTCAGGCCGTGCCCGAGAGCGTTCGCGGGGACGTTCGCGAGGACGAGGACGCTGCGCAGGAGCTCGTGCCGACGTGGTGCAAGGGGGCCGTGGCGGCCCTGGGGATCGCCCCGCTGACGGGTGGTTCCGCGGCCGACGCCCCGGCGGTCGGTACGCGGGCGCGCTGGTGGACGGGCGCGGCGGCGGTACGGGCGCTGGCGGCGTGGTTCGGCTTCGGGGTGCGGACGGAACCGGTGGCAGAGCCCCCGGTTTGGCCTCCGGCCCGGCCTTCGGGACAGCCGGACGGGGTGCCGCGGTCCGTGGAGGAGCTGCCGGTCCGGGCCTCGCCCGAGGTGGTGGTGCAGCCGGTCGCCGTGGCGGCGCCCGTGTTCGTGCCCGCGCCTGTGCCTCCGTCCGTGCCTGAGCCTGTGCAGCCGAGGCGTTCGCGGTGGTGGCGGCGCCGTCGGGCCAAGGGGAGGCACGCGGCTTCCGCCGCGACGACGGCGCGGATGCCGGTGGAAGGGGTCGTGGAGGGGGTTCCTGAGGAGGCCGAGGAGGCTGTGGAGGGGGTCGTCGTGGGGGCGGGGGCTTGGCACGACTCGGGGGCGCGGCAGGTTCGGTGGGCGGCGTTGCGGGAGTCCGGGGGTGGGTTGATGCCGGAGTTCGAGCCGCGGGACGGTGGCTGAGGTCTGCTGTCGGGTGCGGGCCGGTGTGCGACTGGGGGCTGCGCCCCCGGGCCCCGGCCTGTGGGTGCGGGCCGGTTCGCGCCTGCGGCGGGCTTGTTCCCCAGCCTCGCCCCTTCCCGAAACCGGGGGAGACCCCCGGACCCCCGAAGCGGCTGCGCCGCTTGTCCTCAAACGCCGGACGGGCTGAATTTTCAGCCCGTCCGGCCTGACCGGCGTCAGTCCTGTGTGCCCAGCAAGGGGCGCAAATGCTTCGGCAAGTGGTTTTCACAGGACTGGCGGGACTGTTGGGTGAGGGCGTCGTCGACGCAGGTGTAGTAGTCGCTGTAGACCAGCTGGAAGACGAAGGTGGCCGCGACGATGGCGATGGCGAGGGCGCCCATGACGAGGCCGCTGACGGCCGCGGTGGTCTGGGGGCGCGGGGTGCCGGGGGCGGGCGGGGGCGGGGGCGGTACGTCCGGGTCGGCGCGGCGCTCGCGCTGCGGCTTGGCGCGCAGCGAGCTGATGGCCCAGTAGACGGACAGGGCACCCAGGAGCAGGGCCACCTGCGGAATGCTGAACAGGGCGAAGAAGAACCCCCACAGGCCCGCGAGCAGCGCGTAGCGTGCCCGCCGCTGTGCCGGGTCCGTCGGGTCCCAGCGGAGCCCGCCGCCCTGACCACCCTGACCGCCGCCCTGGCCGCTCGGCGGGCGCTGCCCGCCCTGACCGCCGCCGAAGCCGCCGTCGTGGCGGCCCGGCTGCCTGCTGCTCCACTGGCTGCCCCACGCGGGCGGCTGCTGCCGTTCGCCGTCCTTGTCGCCGCCGTCGCCGTCGCCGCCGCGCCCCTCCGGCCGCGGCTGCCAGGGCTGGTCGGGCCTGCCCTCCGGCGGCGGTGCGAAGGGGTTGTCCTGCTGCTCGTCCGAGCCCGGGGACGGTGACGAGGGGCGTTCTGGTGACATGCGGGCGTTCCTCATCGCCGCCTGCCGGTCGGTGGGCAGCGGGAAGCGGTGAGCCGCGTGGAGGCGTCGGTCCGGCATGTGGAGTGTGTCTTCCCCTTGTGTCGTCGTCCTGTGCGTCCCCGGCGTGCCCCGCACGCCATGACGTACTGCACACCGAACGTACGGCGTCGCGCTCGGATTCCATGCGCTTTGCCCGCGCTTTCCGTGCGCTGCTTCCAGACGCTACCTTCCGCGCGTGCCCCCGTCCCGTGGGGGCCGTTCGGTGTGCCGGTATCGTTGCTGGCGGTCGGCGGCTTCGTAGAGTCCCCCGTATTCGGGGACCCCTCCGGCTTGTACGACCATACAAACCGCTCCACCCGCGAGAAAGGGCCCCGCTGTGGCCTCCCCGCCTCCCGCGCCCCCCGCCCGCCTCGTCGTGCTGGTCTCCGGCTCGGGCACCAACCTGCAGGCCCTGCTCGACGCGATCGCCGCCGACCCCGAGGGGTACGGCGCCCGGATCGTGGCCGTGGGCGCCGACCGGGACGGCATCGCCGGGCTGGAGCGCGCCGAGCGCGCCGGGCTGCCCACCTTCGTGTGCCGGGTCAAGGACCACCCGACGCGTGACGCCTGGGACCGGGCGCTGACCGAGGCGACCGCGGCCCACGAGCCGGACCTCGTCGTCTCCGCCGGCTTCATGAAGATCCTGGGCAAGGAGTTCCTGGCCCGCTTCGGGGGCCGGACGGTCAATACGCATCCCGCCCTGCTGCCCAGCTTCCCCGGCGCCCACGGTGTGCGCGACGCGCTCGCGTACGGCGCGAAGGTGACCGGGTGCACCGTCCACTTCGTCGACGACGGCGTCGACACCGGCCCGGTCATCGCGCAGGGCGCGGTGGAGGTCCGGGACGAGGACGACGAATCCGCGCTGCACGAGCGGATCAAGGAAGTCGAGCGAGCGCTGCTCGTCGATGTCGTGGGGCGTCTCGCCCGCCACGGCTACCGCATAGAGGGACGAAAGGTAACAATCCCGTGACCGCCGAGAACGGTACGAAGCGACCCATCCGCCGCGCCCTGGTCAGCGTCTACGACAAGACCGGGCTGGCAGAGCTGGCCCAGGGGCTGCACGCGGCCGGCGTCCAGCTCGTCTCGACCGGTTCGACGGCCGGGCGGATCGCCGCCGCGGGCGTCCCGGTCACCAAGGTCGAGGAGCTCACCGGCTTCCCCGAGTGCCTGGACGGCCGGGTGAAGACCCTGCACCCGCGCGTCCACGCGGGCATCCTCGCCGACCAGCGGCTCGACTCGCACCGCGCACAGCTCGCCGAGCTGGGCGTCGAGCCCTTCGAGCTGGTGATCGTCAACCTCTACCCGTTCAAGGAGACGGTCGCCTCCGGCGCCTCGCCCGACGAGTGCGTGGAGCAGATCGACATCGGCGGCCCCTCCATGGTCCGGGCCGCCGCCAAGAACCACCCCTCCGTGGCGGTCGTCGTCAACCCCGGCCGTTACGCCGAGGTCCTCAAGGCCGCCGCGGACGGCGGGTTCGACCTGCCGCAGCGCAAGCGGCTCGCCGCCGAGGCGTTCCAGCACACCGCCGCGTACGACGTGGCGGTCGCCAACTGGTTCGCCGAGGGCTACGGTGCCGACGAGGGCCCCTGGCCGGACTTCATGGGCGTCTCCTACGAGCGCAAGCACGTCCTGCGCTACGGCGAGAACCCCCACCAGCCCGCCGCCCTCTACACCGACGGCACCGGCAAGGGCCTCGCCTACGCCGAGCAGCTGCACGGCAAGGAGATGTCCTACAACAACTACGTCGACACCGAGGCCGCGCGCCGGGCCGCGTACGACCACGACGAGCCCTGCGTCGCGATCATCAAGCACGCCAACCCCTGTGGCATCGCGGTCGGTTCGGACGTCGCCGAAGCGCACCGCAAGGCGCACGCGTGCGACCCGCTGTCGGCGTTCGGCGGCGTCATCGCCGTCAACCGCCCGGTGACGGTCGAGCTGGCGGAGCAGGTCGCGGAGATCTTCACCGAGGTCATCGTCGCCCCGGCCTACGAGGACGGCGCCGTCGAGGTGCTGGCCCGCAAGAAGAACATCCGTGTGCTGCGCTGCGCCGACGCCCCCGTGGCGCACGGCGAGTCCCGGCCCGTCGAGGGCGGGCTGCTGCTGCAGGCCAAGGACCGGCTCCAGGCCGACGGCGACGACCCCGCCAACTGGACGCTCGCCACGGGCGAGGCGCTGTCCGCCGGCGAGCTGGCCGACCTGGCCTTCGCCTGGCGCGCCTGCCGCGCCGTGAAGTCCAACGCGATCCTGCTGGCCAAGGGCGGCGCGACCGTCGGTGTCGGCATGGGCCAGGTCAACCGCGTCGACTCGGCGAAGCTCGCGGTGCAGCGCGCGGGCGAGGAGCGCGCCGCCGGTTCGTACGCCGCCTCCGACGCCTTCTTCCCCTTCCCGGACGGGCTGGAGGTGCTGACCGCCGCGGGCGTCAAGGCCGTGGTCCAGCCGGGCGGTTCGGTCCGTGACGAGCAGGTCGTGGAGGCCGCGAAGGCGGCCGGCGTGACGATGTACTTCACCGGCACGCGCCACTTCTTCCACTGATACGCGTATCCACTGACACGTGTTCCACTGACACGCGCGGGAGGCCGCGCCCCGGGACGATCCGGGGCGCGGCCTCCAGCAGCCTTGATCAGCAGGTGACTTGAGGCGTCACTCGGGGCGTCACTTGACGCGGACGACCACCGTGCTGACGATCTTGTCGGCGAAGGTCTGCTTCTTCTCGTCCCACAGCGGCCACAGGTAGCCGAGGTAGAAGAAACCGTCGGCCATGTGGCAGAGGTTGCGGACGAAGGCCATGCCGAAGCCCGTCGGCATGCCGTCGCGCTCGCGCAGGACGCTGATGCCCACGACCTTCTTGCCCCACGTCTGACCGGTCTTGCCCTGCTTGTAGAGCATCCAGAAGCCGAGCGCGACCCCGACGACCATGCCGAGGAACATCACGATCAGGCCGGGCCCCGCCGAGCCGGTGCTCTGCGTGCACAGACCCCGGCTCGCGTCGTACGACGTGCAGCTGCTGTCGTGCGCAGCCGCGATCATCATGACGAGGCCGATGACGAACAGGATCGCCGGGATGAACCCGAGCAGCCCGTCGAGCAGCGTGGCACCCACGCGCGCGCCCCAGCTCGCGTACGGCGGCCGCTGCATGGCGTACGGGTCGTGCCCGGGGTGGCCGTAGCCGTGACCGCCGCCCGGGTACTGCTGGCCGGGGTACGGCTGTCCCGGATACGGCTGCTGCCCCGGGTAGGCCTGTCCCGGGTACGGCTGCTGGCCCGGGTACGGCGGGCCCGGCTGCTGCGGGACCTGGCCGTAGGGCGGCTGGCCGGGCTGCTGGGGGTACGACGGGTACGGGCCGGGAGGGTTCGGGTGGGTCACGTGGGTCCTTCGAGCGGGCACGGGCGGAACGGGGACGGCCGCGGCTTCCGCCGCGGCGCCGATCATCGTAGGCACAGCCCGATGGCCGACAAGCGCCGTGCCGGGGGACGTGACCTGATTGGAACGAGGGCCGGTCCATCCGGGAGTATGGGGGGCATGACCGCCCAGATTCTCGATGGCAAGGCCACCGCAGCCGCGATCAAGTCCGAACTCACCAGCCGCGTGGAAGCGCTGCGGGCCCGGGGCGTCACCCCCGGCCTGGGCACCCTCCTCGTCGGTGACGACCCCGGCAGCAAGTGGTACGTCGCCGGGAAGCACCGTGACTGCGCCCAGGTCGGCATCGCGTCGATCCAGCGCGAACTGCCCGACACCGCCACGCAGGAGGAGATCGAGGCGGTCGTCCGCGAGCTCAACGACAACCCCGACTGCACCGGCTACATCGTCCAACTCCCGCTTCCCAAGGGCATCGACACCAACCGGGTGCTCGAGCTGATGGATCCGGCCAAGGACGCGGACGGCCTGCACCCGACCAACCTCGGCCGTCTCGTCCTCAACGAGACAGGCCCGCTGCCCTGCACCCCCAACGGCATCGTCGAACTGCTCCGCCGCCACAAGGTGGAGATCAACGGCGCGCACGTGGTGGTCGTCGGCCGCGGCATCACCGTGGGCCGTTCCATCGGGCTGCTGCTGACCCGCCGCTCCGAGAACGCCACCGTCACCCTCTGCCACACCGGCACCCGCGACCTGTCCGCCCAGCTGCGCCAGGCGGACATCATCGTGGCGGCGGCGGGCGTCGGTCACCTGATCAAGCCGGAGGACGTCAAGCCGGGCGCCGCGGTGCTCGACGTCGGCGTCAGCCGCGACGGCGAGGGCAAGATCATGGGCGATGTGGACCCGGGCGTCGCCGAGGTCGCCGGCTGGATCTCCCCCAACCCGGGCGGCGTCGGCCCGATGACGCGGGCGCTGCTGCTGGTCAACGTCGTGGAGGCCGCGGAGCGCGCCGCCGGGATCGGCCATGCGGGCTGAGATGGCCCCGACGCCCGGCAAGTCGCGCCGCTTCCAGCTCACGCGGGACACCGCCCGCCCCGAGGGGGGCGGGCGCGCGGCCCCCGGTGACGCGCCCGCCCCGGCCCGGCAGTGGCCGCTGCTGGCCGTACTGGCCGTGACGGGCGTCGGCCTGCTGCTCGTCGCCTGCGACGTGTTCCGGGTGGGCACCCTGCTGATCGGGCTGGCGATGATCGGCGGCGCGGTGCTGCGCTGGGCGCTCCCGTCGGTGGGCATGCTGGCCGTGCGCTCGCGGTTCACCGACATGGTCACGTACGGCGGGCTGGGGCTGACGATCGTGCTGCTGACGCTGATGGCGCAGCCGCACGCCTGGGTGAAGATTCCGTTCCTGGACGACGTGCTGCACTTCACTGTCTGAGCGGTGGTGTGTGTCCGGGGCGCGTCGCCGTCCGCGGGCCGCAGTGTTCCGCACCACCGCTGCGCGGCGGTGTCCTCGAACTCCCCCAGCTACCTCCCCCAGACTCCGTCCGGGGGGACCCCCAGGAGATGCCCCCAGGACGGGCTGGATGTGGCCGATGCCGCGGCTCCCCGCAGCCGCACCCGGTCGGAAGCGCGTGGGAGACGTGACTGGCCGGGTGCTCGGGGCGAAGATTTCCCCATGGCCAAGATCAAGGTAGTCAACCCCGTCGTCGAGCTCGACGGCGACGAGATGACCCGCATCATCTGGTCGTTCATCAAGGACCGGCTGATCCTGCCGTACCTAGACATCGAGCTGAAGTACTTCGACCTGGGCATCGAGCACCGCGACGCCACCAACGACCAGGTGACGGTCGACGCCGCGCACGCCATCAAGGAGTACGGCGTCGGGGTGAAGTGCGCGACGATCACCCCGGACGAGGCGCGGGTCGAGGAGTTCAACCTCAAGGCGATGTACCGCTCGCCCAACGGCACGATCCGCAACATCCTCGGCGGCGTGATCTTCCGCGAGCCGATCATCATGGCGAACGTGCCGCGGCTCGTGCCGGGCTGGACCGAGCCGATCGTCGTCGGCCGCCACGCCTTCGGCGACCAGTACCGCGCGACCGACCTCAGGATCCCGGGTCCCGGCACCCTCACCATGACCTTCACCCCCGAGGACGGCGGCGAGCCGATCGAGCTGGAGGTCCACACGTTCCCGGGCGCGGGGGTGGCGCTCGGCATGTACAACCACGACGCGTCGATCCGCGAGTTCGCGCGCGCCTCGTTCCGCTACGGCCTGGACCGGCGCTATCCGGTCTACCTGTCCACGAAGAACACGATCCTCAAGAAATACGACGGCCGCTTCAAGGACATCTTCCAGGAGGTCTTCGACGCCGAGTTCAGGGCGGACTTCGAGGCGGCGGGCCTGACGTACGAGCACCGCCTGATCGACGACATGGTCGCCGCGGCGCTGAAGTGGTCCGGCGGCTATGTGTGGGCCTGTAAGAACTACGACGGTGACGTGCAGTCCGACATCGTCGCGCAGGGCTTCGGTTCGCTCGGTCTGATGACCTCGGTCCTGATGTCCGCCGACGGCCGCACCCTGGAGGCGGAGGCGGCGCACGGCACGGTCACCCGCCACTACCGGCAGCACCAGCAGGGCAAGGCGACCTCGACCAACCCGATCGCCTCGATCTACGCCTGGACCCGGGGCCTCGCCCACCGCGGCGGGCTGGACGGCACGCCCGAGGTCACGCGGTTCGCGCGGACCTTGGAACGGGTCTGCGTCGAGACCGTCGAGGGCGGTCAGATGACCAAGGACCTGGCGCTGCTGATCTCCAAGGACACCCCCTGGCTGACCACCGAGCAGTTCCTGGACGCCCTGGACGGGAACCTCAGGAAGGCGATGGCCGCGGGCTGACGGCACGGCGGGGGCGGCCCGTCCCGGGAGGGGACGGACCGCCCCCGCCGCTGGTGAGCGGCCGCGGTGCCCCGTCTTCCACCCCCGTGGGAAGACGCGGCACCGCCCGGTACCGAGAATCATGATCACGACGACGCCGGGCAAGATCTTCAAGCCTCCTGTGGCCGGGGGGTGACCATTCCGGTACGAGGTCGCCGTTCCGTACCAGTTGTGCCGTGTCCGTGACAAGGGCGCGTGTCGTGACGGCCGTTCGCACCCGGTGCGACCGTGCGCCCCCGGGCCGGGAACTGCCATGCTGAGTTGCGGCATCCCCTTGGGTAGTCGGCACCGGGGCCGCACGAGGGGCACGGAACGGGACCACGGGAAACGCGTCGGGGGACAGGGGGAGGGCAATGCCTCGTTGGAGGGCTTTACCGGAAGAACTCGATCCAGAAGTCCGCGAATTCACCGAACAGCTGCGCAGATTGGTCGAGCGCAGCAAGCTGAGCCTCGGCGCCGTCGCGGACCGCACCGGCTACAGCAAGACGTCCTGGGAACGCTATCTGAACGGGCGGCTGCTGCCGCCGCTCGGCGCCGCCGAGGCCCTCGCCGAGGCGACGGGCACCGACGTCGGCCACCTGAGCACCATGTGGGAGCTCGCGGAGCGCTCCTGGAGCCGCTCCGAGCTGCGGCACGACGTGACGATGGAGGCCCTCCGGGTGGCCCAGGCGCGGGCCGCGCTGGGCGAGTTCGGGCCGGCCGCCCCGGCGGGACCTCCCGAGCCGGTCTACTCCGAGCCGCTGTGCCAGGAGGCGCCGGAGAAGGTGCGGACCGCGCTCGCCGAGGAGGCCCCGGAGCCCCGCAAGCCGTCCGTGCCGCGGTCGGCGCGGCCGCCGGACTACCGGGCGGAGGCCATCCCCGTCGAGCGGCCGTCGCGCCGCCGGGCCGTCCTGTTCGCCACCGGCGTCGTGGGTGCCCTCCTCGTCGCCGCCGCCGTGGTGCTGCTGCTGGGCTCGGGCGACGACGGCAAGGACTCGGCGGCCCCGCCGCCCGCCCCGCCGCCCGCCACGAGCGCCCCGGCGGCGCCGCCCGCCGGGGTGAAGTGCACCGGCGACGCCTGCGCGGGCAAGGACCCCGAGGCGATGGGGTGCGGCGGCGCCCACGCGACGACGGCGGGCACCGCGACGGTGGGCACGTCCCACGTCGAGGTGCGCTACAGCGAGGCGTGCGGGGCGGCCTGGGGGCGGATAACTCAGGCCGGTCGGGGGGACGCGGTGCGCATAAACGCACGGGCACATGGGGAGGTGCCGGCCCGCACCGAAGCGGGGCGGGTGGGCGGGACCGGGCATCCTGCGGACGGCTACACGCCCATGGTGGCCGTTTCCGCGCCGGGGCAGGCGACGGCGTGCGTCACCCTCACGTCGGGGACGAAGGGCTGCACGGTGTCGCTGCCGCGGGCCTGACGGTTGGTGCGGGCCGGTTCGCCGCCTGCGGCGGGAAGCACCCTCCGGGCGCTGTCCTCAAACGCCGGACGGGCTGGTTCTCGCGGACCGTAGTCCACAACCAGCCCGTCCGGCGATTGAGGACAGCGCCGCAGGCGCTGCGCCCGCACGGAGCGGAACGGGGGCAGGCCGGAGCCGGAGTGGGTACCCGGTCCAGCCCGTCCGGCGTTTGAGGACAGCGCTGCGCCCGCACGGCGCGGAATGGGGCACCCATAGCGGCGGCAGCCCGCCGTGGCGAACGGTGAGGCGTCCCACATGGGGGCGGGCGTTCTGGGAGGGTGGCGTCGGATAGCCTGACGCCGGATCTCTTGACACCGAGAGAGGTCCGCCTCATATGGGCAGGGACACCCAACCCCAGTTCGCAGCAGGAGATCGCCATGACCCGCACTCCCGTCAATGTCACCGTCACCGGCGCGGCCGGTCAGATCGGCTACGCGCTGCTCTTCC